>JAJPYW010000195.1 GCA_021204715.1 Prevotellaceae bacterium | reverse complement strand
CGATGAGGGGATATGGCTTGGAGGTGATGGAGGGCGACTTGACCGAGGTGGTGCGGCAGGGAGTGCGGTCGGGCGTGTTGTGGAACGCCACCCGCTTGCGCGAACGGATAACCGCCGGCGACTTCCATTCCCTGCCGATAGTGAAGACGGCGGGCTTCGCCGACATCCGCACGCTTCCCGGCAGCGAGCTGCTCGAGACGTTGGAGACTTGTTACGGCCGCGACGGGGTGGAGGAGACAATCGTGCTGTGCCGCAGCAACAAGCGCGCCAACTTGTACAACAAAGGCATCCGCGAGCGGCTGCTCTGGCGCGAGGAGGAGATAGAGGCGGGCGACCTTTTGATGGTGGCCAAGAACAACTATTACTGGATGGCGGGGCAGAAAGAGATGGACTTCATCGCCAACGGCGAGACGGTCGTGGTGAGGCGCCTGTACCGCACTTTCGAGCTGTACGGCTTCCGCTTTGCCCGCGCCTCGTTGACCTTTCCCGATTGCGGCGGGTTGGAGATAGAGGCCAACCTGTTGTTGGACACCTTGCAGAGCGACGCCCCGGCGCTTCCGGCGGCGGACAACGAGCGCCTTTTCCATAGCGTGCTGGAGGATTATGCCGACATTCCCTTGAAACGGGAACGTATGGAAAGAATGAAGGCCGACCCTCATTACAATGCCTTGCAAGTGAAATATGCCTACGCCGTGACTTGTCACAAGGCGCAGGGCGGACAGTGGAAGAACGTTTTCTTGGACTCGGCATACGTGGCCGACGAATACCTCACGCCCGATTATTTCCGCTGGCTCTACACCGCTTTCACCCGTGCCACGGGCACGCTTTATTTGGTGAACTATCCCGAGGAGCAGGTGATGAAGGCGTAATAAAGCTGCGGCTCAAGAGTTGAAAAGGCCGCGGCTTAAAAGCGGTAAAGGATATAGCTCAAAAACTGAAATGACTATAACTCGAAAACTGAAGTTCAAGTATGCTTTGAACTTCACCCGGTCATGAAGGCCTGATAAGCCTGCGCCTTAAAAGCCTGCCAACTCGAACACTTTGTCTACGGCTGTGCTCAAGCCATCGGGGTTCTTGCCGCCCGCGGTGGCGAAATGGGGTTGTCCGCCGCCGCCGCCTTGTATCAACTTGGCCGCTTCCCTTACCAACAGCCCGGCTTTCAGTCCTTCGGCCACGAGGTTGTCGCTCAGCATGACGGTGAGCGTCGGTTTCCCGTCTTCTGACAGGGTGCCGGCCACGAAGAAGAGGCTCTCGGTTATCTCTCCGCGCAGTTGGAAAGCGACGTTCTTCACCGTCTCGGCCGACATCCTCAGGCCGCTCAACTTGATTACTTTCACGCCTTTCACCTCTTTGGCGCTTTGTATCAACCGCTCTTTGAGTTGCGCCTCTTTCTCCTTGCGGAACTCCTCCAACTGCTTCTTCAACACGGCGTTCTCCTCGATGTGGCGGCGGATGGCGCCGGTCAAGTCGGGGGCGTTGTTGAAGAGCGTCCGCAAGTCGTGCAGCAGGTCGTGCATGGTGTCCATCATCTCTTCCACACGCGCTCCCGTGAAGGCCTCGATGCGGCGCACGCCGGCGGCGACGGAACTTTCAGAGGCTATTTTCATCATGCCTATGTTGCCTGTGGCGGCCACGTGTGTGCCGCCGCAGAACTCGATGGAGGAACCGAACTGGATGACGCGTACATGGTCGCCGTACTTCTCGCCGAAGAGGGCGATGGCACCCAACTTCTTGGCGTCGGCGATAGGGATGTCGCGGTACTCTTTCAAGGGAATGTTGGCGCGGATGCGGGCGTTCACCAAGTGCTCCACCCGGCGCAATTGCTCGTCGGTGACTTTCTGGAAGTGGGAGAAGTCGAACCGCAACGCCTCGGGCGTTACGAGCGAGCCTTTCTGCTCCACGTGGTCGCCCAACACCTCGCGCAGGGCCTCGTCGAGCAGGTGGGTGCACGAGTGGTTGGCGGCCGAGGCGGCGCGTTTCTCCCTGTCCACGCAAGCCATGAGCGGGGCTTCGGGATGCCCGGGCAGCTTTTTGGCTATATGGATGGGCAGGTTGTTCTCCTTCTTCGTCTCGATTATCTCGATGGTCTCGAACTCGCCGGCCAACACGCCGGTGTCGCCCACTTGTCCGCCGCTCTCGGCATAGAAGGGAGTCTTGTCCAATACTATTTGGTAAAGTGTCTGGCTCTTCTGTTTTACTTGGCGGTAGCGCAGGATGTGCGTTTCGTACTCCGTGTAGTCGTAGCCCACGAACTCCGTTGTCCCCTCGCGCAGTGTCACCCAGTCGCCCGTCTCCACGGCGGCGGCGTTGCGGGCACGCTGCTTCTGCAGTTGCATCTCGGCGTTGAACTCGTCGATGTCGGTGCTCATGCCGTTCTCGCGCAAGATAAGTTCCGTCAAGTCGAGCGGGAAACCGAAGGTGTCATAGAGCGTGAAGGCGTCTTTGCCGCTGATGGTCTCCTTGCCGGCTGCCTTGGCGTCGGCCATGGTCTTCTCAAGCAAGCGGATGCCTGTGTCGAGCGTGCGCAGGAACGCCTCTTCTTCTTCTTTGATTACTTTGACAATCAGCTCTTCCTGCATCTTCAATTCGGGATAGGCGCCGCCCATCTCTTCAATCAGCACGGGGATTAACTTGTACAGGAAAGCTTGTTTCTGCCCCAAGAAGGTGTATCCGTAGCGCACGGCGCGGCGCAGGATGCGCCGTATAACGTAGCCCGCCTTGGCGTTGCCCGGCAGCTGTCCGTCGGTAATGGAGAAGGCGATGGTGCGGATGTGGTCGGCCACTACCCGCATGGCGATGTCGCACTTCTCGTCTTTGCCGTAGGTCATGCCGGCCAAGCCGCCGATGGCTTCCAAAAGGGGTTGGAACACGTCGGTATCGTAGTTGGAGTGTTTTCCTTGCAGGGTGCGTACCAACCGCTCGAAGCCCATGCCTGTGTCGATGACTTTGGCGGGCAACCCTTCGAGCGAGCCGTCGGCCTTGCGGTTGTATTGCATGAAGACCAAGTTCCATATCTCGATGACCTGCGGATGGTCTTTGTTCACCAACTCACGGCCGGGCAGAAGCGCTTTCTCCTCGTCCGTGCGCGAGTCGATGTGTATCTCCGAACAGGGACCGCAAGGCCCCGTGTCGCCCATTTCCCAGAAATTGTCGTGTTTGTTGCCGTTGAGGATGTGGTCTTGGGGCAGGAACATTCCCCAATAGGAGGCCGCCTCGTTGTCGCGTTCCAATCCCTCTTCAGGACTTCCCTCGAAGACCGTGGCGTAGAGGTCTTTGGGATTGAGCCCCAACACCTGCACCAAATACTCCCAAGCCCATGAAATGGCCTCTTTCTTGAAGTAGTCGCCGAATGACCAGTTGCCCAACATCTCGAACATGGTGTGGTGGTAGGTATCGTGCCCCACCTCTTCCAAGTCGTTGTGCTTGCCGCTTACCCGCAGGCACTTCTGTGAGTCGGCCACCCGTTTGAACCGGGCCGGGTGGTTTCCCAAGATAATATCTTTAAACTGGTTCATGCCCGCGTTGGTGAACATCAGCGTGGGGTCGTCCTTCACTACCATCGGAGCCGAAGGCACGATGTGGTGGGCTTTGCTTTCAAAGAAACTCTTGAACGAGTCCCTGATTTCATTGGCAGTCATCATGACGTTTGTTTCTATATGGCAGTTACCTGTTTTTGATAACTAAAATTAATTATTCGTGAAAACCGTGCAAAGATAGTTTGTTTTTATTACTTTTGTCCCATTGTCGCGGTGAAATATTTCCAAAACACCTTGAGATGCGCAAAGTTTACTACATCTATAACCCCCGGACGCAGACCTACGACCGTATCTATCCCACGATACGCCAGCGCGTCATGAGCTACCTGCGGCGGCTGTACATCGGCATGGGATTGGGCGTGGGCTGTTTCCTTATCCTGTTGCTTGTCTTCGGGTCGCCTTCGGAGAAAGAGTTGCGCAAGGAGAACAACCAGTTGTTGGCGCAATACAATATCTTGTCGCGGCGTATGGATGAGGCCGCCGGCGTGTTGCAGGACATCCAGCAGCGCGACGACAACTTGTACCGCGTCATCTTCCAAGCCGATCCTGTCCCTTCGGCCATCAGGCAGGCGGGCTATGGCGGTACCAACCGTTACGAGTACCTCATGGGCATGGCCAACAGCGACATGGTAATCAACACTACCCGGAAATTAGATGTCCTGACCAAGCAGCTCTACATCCAGTCCAACTCCTTCGACGAGGTGGTGGAGATGTGCAAGAGCCACGACGAGATGCTGCGCTGCATCCCCGCCATACAGCCCGTCTCCAACAAAGACCTGAAAAAGACTTCTTCAGGATACGGCCGGCGTATCGACCCTATCTATGGCACGAGCGCTTTCCATCCGGGTATGGATTTCTCTGCCGCCCAAGGCACGGATGTTTATGCCACGGGTAACGGCACGGTGGTGAAGATGGGTTGGGAGTCGGGCTACGGCAACTGCATTGTCATAGACCACGGCTTCGGCTACCGCACCCGATACGGCCATTTGTCGAAGTTCGCCACCAAACTTGGCAAGCGGGTGGTGCGCGGCGAGGTTATCGGAAAGGTGGGCAGTACCGGCCGCAGCACCGGGCCCCACTTGCATTACGAAGTCATGGTCAAGGGGCAGATAGTCAACCCGGTGAACTATTACTTCATGGACTTGAGCGCCGAAGACTACGACCGCATGATTCAGATTGCCGCCAACAACGGCAATGTCATGGACTGATTATTAAAAAGGAGAAAGGTCAATGCTGAATACCCACAAAGAATTGAAACTCTACTACTCCATAGCCGAAGCCGCCCAGTTGGTGGGCGTCTCCAAGTCGATGCTGCGTTTTTGGGAAAAGGAGTTTCCCCAGCTTCATCCCAAGAAGACAGGCCGCGGCGTGCGCCAATATACCAAAGAGGATATAGAGACACTTAAACTTATCCACCATTTGGTGAAGGAAGAGGGTATGACCACTTCGGGCGCCAACCGCCGGCTCAAGGCGAACAAGACAGACACCCTGCGCCACTTCGAGATGGTGCAGCGCCTGAAAGCCGTCCGCGGGGAACTTGTCGAGATGATGCGCGCGCTCGACGCCTTCACTTACGAGGACGTGGACAAGTTGAAGTCGGAAGTAGGCAAATTGCAGGAACCGCTTACCCCTCCGTGCGGACCACTACCTTGATTTGCTGTATCTGCTTCAAGTTGTTGCAGATGGTGCGCACGTCGTCCACATCGTGCACGTAGAGCTGTATCTTCCCTTCGAAAATGCCGTCTTTCCCCTCGAATTCCAAGCGCCGGATGTTCACGTTCAACTGGCGGGAAAGCACCCCGGTGACTTCGTTCACCAATCCTATGCAGTCGATTCCTCTCAAATAGAGTGTTACCAAGAAGGTAAGTTCCTTGTGGGTGTCCCACTCGGTGGCGATGATGCGGTTTCCGTAGCTGCTCTTCAGGCGGGCGGCCACACTGCATTGGCGTTTGTGTATGATGACGCGGTTCTGCTCGTCGATATAGCCTAATACATCGTCTCCGGGAATGGGGTTGCAGCACTCGGCCATGATATAGTCTTTCGAAATGGTCTCATCGGTCAACTTCAACACCTGCTTGGTGTTGATTCCTTCCACCGGTTTATCTTCTTCAGAGACTTTCCCCTCTCCGTTTTCTTTTCCGCCGAAGGGGAAGGGCAACAGCCGCTTCCATCTCTTTCCCTGCTTCTGCTTGAACACGTTCCGGTCGGCGTCTCCCAAGGTGAGTTTCTTGCTGCCCACCGCCACGAGCAACTCTTCGCGTGTGTGGAAATTGTGCAACTTGCACAGCTTGTCGAGCGCGGCGTCGTCCATGCGCACCAACTCTTCATGCAGGAAGGCGCTCACGATGGCCTCCCCCTCTTTCTGGTAAGCCTTGTTTTCCTTGCGCAATATGCCTCCGATGCGTGCGCGTGCGCGGGCGGTGGTCACATACCCCACCCACTCGGGCTGTACACGCTGCGCCTTCGAGGTGAGCACTTCCACTTGGTCGCCACTTTGGAGCTTATGGCTCAGGGGCACCAACTTGTGGTTTACCTTCGCCCCTATGCAGTGGCTGCCTATGTCGGTGTGCAGCGAGAAGGCGAAATCAAGCACGGTGGCGTTCTGCGGCATCGTCTTGAACTCCCCCTTGGGGGTGAACACGAATATTTCCGAAGCGAACAAGTTCAGCTTGATGGTGTCAAGGAAATCTATGGCGTCGGGCTGCGGGTCGTCCAATATCTCTTTGATGGTGCGCAGCCACTTCTCCAGTTCCCCCTCGTCCTCGTAGCCGCCGCCTTCTTTGTATTTCCAGTGGGCGGCCAGTCCCTTTTCGTCCACCTCGTCCATGCGCTTGCTGCGTATCTGCACCTCCACCCATTGTCCTTGGTTGCCCATGAGCGTGACGTGCAACGCTTGGTAGCCGTTCGACTTGGGGTGGTTTACCCAGTCGCGCAGGCGGTCGGGGTGGGGTTTGTATATCTTTGTGAGCGCCACGTAGATGTCGAAACAGATGTTCCGCTCCTCCTCCAATTTCTCCGGCTCGAAGATGATGCGTACGGCAAGCAGGTCGTACACCTCATCGAAGGGCACATGCTTGGTCTGCATCTTGTTCCAGATGGAGTAGACCGACTTCACACGGGCGAGGATATGGTATTTCAGCCCCATCTTGTCCAATTCGGTGTGGATGGGCGCCGTGAATTCGGCGAACAGCGTGTCGCGCTCGGAGGCGGTGGCCTCCAATTTCTGTTCTATCTCCCGGTATTCCCCCGGATGCTCGTAACGGAAGCTCAAGTTCTCCAACTCGGTTTTAATCTTGTACAAGCCAAGCCGGTTGGCAAGCGGCGCGTAAATGTAGAGCGTCTCGCCCGCTATTTTGAACTGCTTGTTGGGCAGCATGGAACCCAACGTGCGCATATTGTGCAGGCGGTCGGCGATTTTGATGAGAATCACGCGTATATCTTCGGACATGGTGAGCAGCAGCTTCTTGAAATTCTCAGCCTGTGCCGAGGCGCGCTCGCCGAAGATGCCGCCCGCAATCTTGGTGAGGCCGTCTACAATCTGGGCTATCTTCGCGCCGAAGATGTTCTCGATGTCCTCCACCGTATAGTCAGTATCTTCCACCACGTCGTGCAGCAGCGCCGCGCAGATGGAGGTGGAGCCCAACCCAATCTCGTTGCAGACCACTTTGGCCACGGCAATGGGGTGCAGGATGTAAGGTTCTCCCGAACGGCGCTTGATGCCCTTGTGGGCTTGGTTGGCGAAGTTGAACGCCTTGGTGATGATTTCGGTGTGCTTGCGGTGCTTGGTGGCCAAGTAGTCGGCCAGCAACTCTTGGAATGACTTCTCTATCATCTCCTCTTCGGCTTTCGCCCTTTGGCTCATCTGCTCTTCGGTCATACGGTTTCCTCCTTTCCCTTTCCAATGCCTTTCTTATACCTATTTTTTCTGATTCCCGCCTTTCCTTGGCTTACATGGTCTTCCTTGTATATTACCTTATATTATATATAGTATCCCCGCTATTGTCCGTAGACCTTCAAGCTCTTCCCGGCGGTGATGTTGGTGCCGCTCAACCCGTTCCACTCTTGCAACTGCCTTACGGTGACGCCATACTGCCGCGCGATGGTAGAAAGCGTCTCCCCGCTGGCAATGCGGTGGTAGACCATGTTCCCGCTTCCGGGTTTGGCCACGACGGTGCGGGCGCGCGTTCCGGCAGGTACCGACGCCGTCCTGCGGTTCCTGAACAGTTCGTTTCGCCGGTAAAGGTAGACGCTGTCTTGCAAGTCGATGAATCTCCCCACCGCTTCCCCGGGCAGCCGCAGCGTCCGCGGCTTGCTCTGGCCGGGTATGATGTCGCGCTTGTACTGCGGATTCAGGCTTTTGAGTTGTTCCAAAGGCACGTTGCAGACGGCGGCGATTTGCTCGAAGTGCAGGTCACGGCCCACTTGCACGGTATCGGTAGCCTCGGGCAGGTCGGCGGTCATCGGGCAGATGCCGTGCTTGCAATAGTAAGTCATCACGTAGTTCACCGCAATGAATGAAGGCACGTAACCGCGCGTCTCCTTGGGCAGGTAGTTGTAGATTTCCCAGTAGTCGGTCTTTCCGCCGGCACGGTGTATGGCCTTGTTCACGGTGCCCGCCCCGCAGTTGTAGGCGGCAATCACGAGGTTCCAGTCTCCGTAGATGGCATACAACTCTTTCAAGTAGCGCACCGCCGCCCATGTGGATTTCACAGGGTCGCGCCGCTCGTCCACCAAGCTGTTGTTCTCCAAGCCGTATAGCCGCCCCGTCTGCAGCATGAACTGCCACAGGCCCGACGCGCCCGAGCGTGAAACCGCCGCGGGGTTGAGTCCCGACTCGATGGCCGGCAGGTATCTCAACTCCAAAGGCAGCCCCTCGGCGTCGAGCGCCTCCTCAATCAAGGGCATGTAGAAATTGTAAGCCCCCAACATGTAGGAGACCAACTTGCTCAAACGCCCCGTGAAGGCGTCTATGTACTGGCGCACCACCTCGTTGTAAGGCATCTCTATGACGGACGGTATGCGCGCCAAACGCTCCATGTACACCGAGTCGTCCGCCGCCGCGTCGACCGCTTCCGTGGCGCAGCCGGTGCCCACGCTCAAGTATTTCCGCGCGTACCAGTCGGCCAACAGGCTGTCTACCTTATAGGTCATGCCTTGGGTAGGCTCCACGGGTTCTTGTGCGCGCGCCGGCATGAGTGCAAGGCATAGAAAGCACGCCGTTCCCACAAGCAGGCGTAGCATAGCGGTCCGGGCGTCGGGTAGGTAAGTGGGTTTCTCTATCATGGGTTATCGATCTTTTTATTAAACAATGTCTTTAAAAGTGGAAACTGCATTGCAGCCCCATATTGTTCTTCGAGGCGCCCGACATCTTCCGGGCGTCGATCACGGCGGGCTCGATGCTCACGCTCAAATCGGGGGTAATGTCGAAGTTGGACAACTCGGCGTCCACGTAGGCGTCCACTACCGAGAGCAGGTAGACGCCGATGAAGGCGAAGATGCTCATGTCACGGTAACGGCGGAAGCGGTCCTTGCGCTTGCGCAAGATCTCGGTGAGTTGCGTCTGCGAGTAAGTATAGTTGGCCGGCAGCAGGTCGGTGATGCTGCTCGAGTTCCAGTTACCGTTCACCGCGTCCTTGTAGGCGTTCGCGTAATCCTTGTACATATTGCCGTTCCACGTCAGTGCGTAGGCACAGCCTGCGAATCCACCGTAGAATATGGGCAGCTTCCAGAACTTGCGGTTGTAGATTTGTCCGCCACCCGGAATGACCAACGCCAACCACGTGGCTTTGGTGGGGTTGGGAATCCATACATCCTGCGGCACCGTCACTTGCAGGCTGTCGGGAAGCTCGGCCAGCTCTTCGGGCGAGGCCAATTCTATCAACTTCTCTCCGTTGGCCGCGGCGATGCTGTCGGCTACCAAGCGGTCGGCTTCAAGCAGGCTGTCGGCCACGAGCTTGCCCGCCGCCAAGAGACTGTCCACCTCTACCGGCTTCAAGGAGCGCCGCAGGCTGTCGGCCATGACGGGCAATGTTCCCGCTTGCAGGCTGTCGGCCGTTTCCACTCCTTGCGGAGCTTGCAGTGCTTCCTCTTGCAAGAAGCCCTCTACCGCCTTCAAGCTGTCAAGGAGTGCTTCGCCCGGGGTGGCTTGCAGACTGTCGGCAAGTTGGTGCAACTGTTCCGTCCTTCGGGTGGCCGCTCTCGGACGGTCTTGCGCGTACGCCACCCCCACAGCCGCTTCAACAATACAGAGAAGTAGGACCGTTAAGGCAATGCATATCTTCCTTCTCGCCACCATTTACTTTTTCAGTGAATCAAGGATGCCGACGATTTGTTCCAGCTCCTCCTCGTTGCTGAAGAGGATGCTGATTTTCCCTTTCCCCTTGCGCGTACAGGCCAATTCCACCTTGGCGTTGAAGAATGAGGAGAGCTGTTCTTGCAACAGGTTGTACTCTTCGGGCATACGGGCACGCTTCTTGCGCGTTTCGGGCTTGCCCGTTTCGGCCGGCTTCGCCGCTTGTTCCAACTCTTTCACCCTTTCCTCCACCTTGCGCACGGAGTATCCGTTCTTGACGGTCTCCTCGAAGAGCTTCATCTGCATTTTGGGATTGCCCAAGGCCACGAGCGCCCTCGCGTGCCCCATCTCTATCTGCCCGTTCTGCAAGCCCATTTGGATGGGTGCGGGCAGCTTGAGCAGCCGCAGGTAGTTGGCGATGGTGGCCCGTTTCTTGCCCACCCGTTCGCTAAGGCGTTCCTGCGTGAGTCCGTATTGGTCGAGCAGGTGCTGGTAGGCAAGGGCTATCTCCACCGAGTTCAAGTCTTCCCGCTGAATGTTCTCTATGAGCGCCATCTCCATGACGTTCTCGTCGTCGGCCGTGCGTATGTAGGCGGGAATGGCCTCCAACCCGGCTATCTGCGCGGCGCGGAAACGGCGCTCGCCGGCAATGATTTGATACTCCTCGTCGTTCACCTTGCGCAAGGTAACGGGCTGTATGATGCCTATCTCGGCAATGGAAGCCGCCAACTCCTGCAGCGCGTCCTTGTCGAACTCGCGGCGCGGCTGGTTGGGGTTGACGTGTATTTTCGACAAGGCAATCTCATTGATGGAAGAAGACCCTCCCGTCTGCACCTCGTCCATGGAGAGCAAGGCGTCCAAGCCGCGTCCTAACGCATTTCTTTTCATATCGTTTCAATATCTCCTCTTTTGGCTTCGCTTTCCGGCCGCGCGCTTCGCCTGAGACACATCGTGGAAACGGCGGGGAAAGAAGTCATTCTTTGTTCCTTTCGATTAGTTCTTTGGCCAAGGCCAAATGGTTCTTGGCGCCTGTGGAGTCGGCGTCGTACAAGATGGCCGGCAGCCCGTAGCTGGGCGCCTCGCTCAACTTCACGTTGCGCTGAATCACGGTCTTGAACACCAATTCTTGGAAGTGTCGTTTCACCTCGTCGTAAATCTGGTTGGCCTGGCGCAGGCGCGAGTCGAACATGGTGAGCAAGAATCCCTCTATCTCCAAGGCCGGGTTCAGCCGCGCCTTGATAATCTTGATGGTGTTCAGCAGCTTGCTGATGCCCTCCAAGGCAAAATACTCCGCCTGTACGGGGATGATGACCGAGTCGGCCGCCGTGAGCGCGTTGACCGTAATGAGCCCCAATGAAGGCGAGCAGTCAATCAAGATGTAGTCGAACTCCCCTTTCAGCGGCGCCAGTACCTTGCCCATGACCTTTTCCCGTTCCTTCAACTCCAACATCTCTATTTCGGCACCCACCAAGTTGATGTGCGAGGAGACCACCTTGAGCGTGTCCATCTGCGTGTCGTGCAAGGCCCCGCGCACGTCGGCGCCACCCACGAGGCACTCGTAGAGCGTGCAGCCCGCCTGCTTGATGTCTATGCCCAAGCCCGAGGAGGCGTTGGCTTGCGGGTCGGCGTCGACCACGAGCACGCGCTTCTCCAACGTGGCGAGCGAAGCGGCCAAGTTGATGGTGGTCGTCGTCTTGCCCACACCCCCTTTCTGGTTTGCCAAAGCGATGATTTTTCCCATAATTATACTCCTTTATCAAGCTGCAAAATAAGCGATAAATGTTGAACGGGGCAAAAATATAGCCAATTATATTGGGGAAACGGCCCTTTTCCCGACGCCTGTGCCGCGGCTGCGGGAAAAAGGCCGTCTTTCTATTACCGTTTTTCGGGTACCTGTTCCAAGGTGGCCGTCACGAAGCTGTAGAACTTGGCCACGGAAGGAATATAGACGCGCTCGGCGGGCGAGTGGGGCGAGCGCAGCGTGGGCCCTACCGATATCATGTCGAGCCCCGGGTGGGTAGCGCCGATGATGCCGCACTCCAGCCCGGCGTGGATAACCTTCACGGCCGGTTCCTTGCCGAACTGTTGCAGGTAAGACTGCTTCATGGCTTTCAGGATGGGAGAGTCGACGTTGGGCTGCCAGCCCGAATAGGCGCCGCTCAGTTCCACCTTCATGCCGGCCAAGGAGAAGCAGGCCTCGAGACTGTCGGCAAGGTAGTCCTTCATCGTCTCGGAAGAGCTGCGGGCCAAGATGCACACCTCGGCCTTGCCGCCGCCAATGGAGACGATGGCCAAGTTGGAAGAAGTCTCCACGGTGTCGGGCACGGTGGGAATCATGCGCGTCACGCCGTCCTGAATGGCCATGAGCACGTCCACCACGTTGTCTTGTATCTCTTCGGGCACCACCGTGGCGGGCGTCTCCACCTCTTCCATGAGCAGGGCGACGCCGCTCTCTATGGGCGCGTACTCTTCGGCTATCTGCTCTCCGTACCGGGCGATGTACTCTTCCAAGCCCTCCATGTCGTCGGGGTTGAAAAGCAACACGGCAGTGGCCTCGCGCGGAATGGCGTTGCGCATGTTGCCTCCGTTGAACGAGGAGAGCCGGCAGTCGAACTCCACGAGCAAGTCGTGCACCACGCGTGCCATGAGCTTGTTGGCGTTGGCCCGGCCCTCGTTGATTTCCAATCCGGAGTGGCCGCCGCGCAGCCCTTTCAGCGTGAGCTTGCGGGCCTTGAGGTCTTCGGGAGCCGGTTGCTCCTTATACTCCAATACCGCCGTCACGTCCACGCCGCCGGCGCAGCCAATGTAAAGCTCGCCCTCCTCTTCGGAGTCCAAATTCAGCAGGATGTCTCCTTTGAGCGTGCCCGGCTTCAGCCCGAAAGCGCCGTACATGCCCGTCTCCTCGTCTTTGGTAACGAGCACTTCAAGCGGCCCGTGCTTGAGCGTCTTCGATTCCAATACGGCCATGGCTATGGCCACGCCCAAGCCGTTGTCGGCACCCAAGGTGGTGCCTTGGGCCTTCACCCAGTCGCCGTCCACACGTGTGCGGATGGGGTCTTTCAAGAAGTCGTGCACGGTGTCGTTGTCTTTCTGCGGCACCATGTCCATGTGCCCTTGCAGAATGACGCCCATGCGGTTTTCCATGCCCGGCGTGGCGGGCTTGCGGATGATGACGTTGCCGGCTTCGTCTACAAACGTCTCCAAGCCGAGGCCTTTGCCGAAGTCCACCAAGAAAGCGGTTATCTTTTCCACGTGGCCCGACGGACGTGGAATCTGTGTCAACGAATGAAA
>JAJPYW010000110.1:1686-13236 GCA_021204715.1 Prevotellaceae bacterium | reverse complement strand
TCACAATCGACGGATTCTATCGAATACATTCGACAGGGAGAGTGGAATGTTATCGACAGGTTGAGTGGAATGTTTTCGTGACACTTTGTTCATAACATTCGTTATACCCTCATCATTGGGAAGATGAGGTCGTTTGCTTCTCAATCCATAGACCGCCTGCATTGGGAAGTGTGAAGATAAACGAGTGTGTCAAGAAACCCCGCGCGCCGGCATATATATTACGGTAATTATTATAGGATGCATTTACATGTTTTCATGCTAAAACCACTCATTTTACAGCCGGCGGGATTTGTTTATATCGGCGTTTTTCACGACTTTTGCCCCGTGGGGAAGCGGCGGGCCGCTTTTTTATTTACTTAATGAGTTGAGGATGCATCATCATAACCTGAGAACTTGCCTGTTCATAGGGCCGCTTTGCTTGCTGCTGCTCTCGTGCGGCGGCCCGGGAAAGCGCGTTGTCATAGGCGTGTCGCAATGCAGCCAGGACATTTGGCGCGACAAGCTGAACACGGAATTGCAAATAGGCACGTTCCTTTACGACAATGTGCAGCTGCGTCTTGCCTCGGCCAATGATGACAACAAGCGGCAGATCAAACAGATAAACAAGTTCATCGACGAGGGTGTTGACTTGCTTGTTGTCGCGCCCAATCAGGTGAACACCATCTCGTCTGCCATCGACAGGGCATATCAGAAGGGTATTCCTGTCATTGTGTTCGACCGCAAGACCGATACGGACAAATACACGGCGTTCATCGGGGCGGACAACTATTTCATAGGCCGGACGATGGCCCGCTTCGTTGCCGCGCGCTTGAACGGAAGGGGCCATGTGGTGGAACTAAGGGGATTGAACGGCTCCTCCCCGGAGATAGACCGTCACCGCGGTTTTGCAGATGAAATGGAGAAATATCCCGGCATCACGATCATAGACAGCCGTTACACCGACTGGACAAAGCCGGCGGGGAAGGCAGCCATGGACTCGGTATTGGCGCTCCGTCAGGATGTTGACTGTGTGTTCGCACACAACGACCGCATTGCACAAGGGGCAAGGGAAGCGGTCAAAGAGGCCGGCATAGACAGAGACATCATCTATACAGGCATAGACGCGCTCTCGACGGAAAACGGCGGCATGCGGTTGGTCAAAGCGGGCAGATTGGCCGCCTCTTATACCTACCCTACACGTGGAGACCTTGTCATCCAGTTGGCCATGAACATTCTCGAAGGCAAACCCTATGAACGCAACAACTACCTGCAATCTACCATCGTCACCGAGGAGAATGTGGATGCCATGCTGCTGCAGGCCGACGAGATGGATATTCAACAAGAGAAGCTCATTAAGCTGCACGACCAGGTAGGTTTGTACTTGGCGCAATACCACCACCAGATAATCTATGAGTTGCTTTTCGGCATCATCATTCTCTTGCTTGTAGGATTCTTGTTTTACGTGTACCGCGCCACCACCCAGAAACGGCGCTTGGCCGAGGATGCCGCCAATGCGAAACTGCAATTCTTCACCAACGTGAGCCACGAGTTCCGCACGCCCCTGACGCTCATCGCCGACCCTGTGGACCGCCTGTTGGAAAGCAAGTCACTCAGCAAAGAGCAGGCCGGGTTGCTCTCATTGGTACAACGCAATGTGGGGGTGATGCTGAAACTCACCAACGAACTCCTTGATTTCCGCAAGGTGCAGAACGGCAAGATGACAGTTCAGGTGGCCTGTTTCGACTTGGCCGAGAATGTCCGTGCATGGGCCCGGAGCTTCATGCCCTCGGCCGGGAAGCGCAAGATTGCCATCCGGCTCGATGTCCCCGACCGTCTTGTTGTACGTTCCGACCACTACAAGATAGAGAGGATATGCTACAACCTGCTGTCCAATGCGCTGAAATATACCGGTGAACAAGGTAATATAAGGATAACGCTCAAAGAGGAGAATGACGGCATGTTCTGCTTGGAGGTGGCCGATGACGGCGTCGGCATGCCCGATGAGACGCTTTCCCGTGTGTTCGACCGTTTCTATCAAGCTAAAGGGAGCCAGCAGGGTACCGGCATAGGGCTGGCTTTGGTAAAGGCGTTCTCGGAACTGTTGGGCGGCCACGTGGCCGTTGCCAGCAAGCAAGGTGAAGGCACCACATTTACCGTGACGCTGCCCGTGCGCGTGGAGGGGCAAAACGAGGAGTGTAATGCTTCGGCCGTTCCCCGGGATGTTCTTCCACCCTCCACGTTTAAGCAGAGCCTGCCTGTAGCGGGCAGCGGCACGAAAACAGGCGACAAGGTGGCCGATCTTGAAAAGGAGGAAGACAAGCCGCGTGTACTCATCATCGACGACAATGCCGATGTACTGGATTACATCTCTTCCCTGCTGGAACCGGCTTACATGACGGCCACCGCCACCGATGGAAAGACCGGATTGGAGCGGGCTGTAAAGGAGGTGCCCGACCTTGTGATAAGCGATGTGATGATGCCCGTGATGGACGGCATGGAGCTGTGCGGGAAGCTCAAGAAAGAGATGGCCACCAACCACATTCCCGTCTTGCTGCTTACCGCCAAGTCGGGCGATGACTGCCGCGCCGAGGGCTACGGCTGCGGGGCGGATGCCTACATCACCAAACCCTTCAGCAGCAAGGTGCTCATGGCAAGGATAAAGAACCTGCTTGACAACCGCCGGCTCTTGAAGGACTATTTCACCGGCGGCGAGCTTGATGATACCCGCCCGAAGGATGCCGGCACGCTCTTCCTCGACAACCTTAAAAGCATGATAACCGAACGTATGGCCGATTCTGCCTACAGCGTGGAAGACCTTGCCTCGCAAATAGGGCTGAGCCGCGTGCAGCTCTACCGCAAGGTAAAGGCGCTTACCGGCGCGTCGCCTGTGGAACTCATACGCGCGGCCCGCTTGCGCAAGGCCGACCGGCTGCTCAAGACAAGCGGCATGACCATTGCCGAAATATGTTATGCCACGGGCTTCTCCTCGCCTTCCTATTTCACCAAATGCTATAAAGACTACTTCGGACGCACGCCGAGCGGCGCGCTCGACAAGAAGCAATAGACCGCCGTTTTCAAAGAGCGTGGCCACAAGGAATTTCCGCCGCTTATCGAGACGTGTCAAAAACGTTACATTCTGTATCAATTTTGATGCAAGAACGATTCTTTATACAAATCGAAACATATTTGAAATGCCCATACCTCATCTATCGGGTAATTTCGCACCGTAAGCGTCCGGGCAACGCTGTCGAGCCGCACAGACCGCGCGGCGAGGACCGACCGGAATGAAATTACCATAAACACAATTTATATATAAAGAATGATGAGAACTTTTAAACTGAAAATGCATGTCGTTTGTTCAATGGCGGTTTGCTTGGGATTCATGGGTGCTTGCTGCCTGCCTGCATACGCCGGCAACAGGGTAAACACGCTCCTGCAAACAGACCAAACGGGCAACATCACCGTGACCGGCACGGTAACCGATGAAAAGGGTGAGCCGATAATAGGCGCCACGGTCAAAGAGAAAGGCACATCAAACGGTGTGATTACTGACTTTGACGGCAACTTCATTCTGAATGTCGCTTCCAAGGCTGTTTTGCAAGTGTCGTATGTGGGATATTCCGAACAGGTAATACCCGTCAATGGCAAGTCAAAGATCAACATTGTCTTGAAGGAGAGTCTGGAACAGTTGGACGAGGTTGTCGTTACGGGTTATACCACACAGCGCAAGGCCGACCTGACAGGAGCGGTGGCTGTGGTGAACGTAAATGAAATCCGCAAAATGGGAGAGAACAATCCCATGAAAACGCTGCAAGGCCGGGTACCGGGAATGTATATCACCGCCGACGGCACTCCCAGCGGGGCCGCGACGGTAAGAATACGCGGCATCGGTACAATGAACAACAACGATCCGCTTTATATTATCGACGGCGTGCCCACAACGGCGGGAATGCACGAGTTGAACGGGAATGACATCGAATCCATACAAGTGTTGAAGGACGCCTCGGCTGCGACCATCTATGGTTCGCGCGCGGCCAACGGTGTGATCATCATCACCACGAAAAAAGGAAAAGAAGGGAAAATAAACATCAACTTCGATGCCTCCATCTCGGCCTCGCTCTACCAGACAAAGCTCAAGATGATGAACACCGAGCAATACGGCAGGACGCTGTGGCAGGCAAACGTAAATGATGGATACGACCCCAATGCCAACGTCACGGGATACCGCTTTAACTGGGGATATGACAGCGATGGATACCCCGTGCTGTACAGCATGTCGTTGCCCAAGTATCTCGACGCGGACAATACCATCGCCACATCAGCGGGCACGGACTGGTTTGACGAGATAACCAGGACGGGGACAATACAACAGTACAATCTCTCCGTGACCAATGGTACCGACAAAGGAAGCTACTTCTTTTCGTTAGGATATTACAATAATGAAGGACTTATAAAATACACCAATTTTGACCGCATCTCCGCACGAATGAATTCCGAGTACAAATTGCTCAAGGACATCATTACCGTAGGCGAGAACTTTACGCTCAACAGGACAACGGAGGTGCAGGCTCCGGCGAATGTAATCAGCGATGCGATGATTTCCTTGCCGATGATTCCGGTGCATACCGTAGACGGAACGGGATGGGGAGGGCCGAGCACCACGATGCCCGACCGTCAAAACATAGCGCGGGTTGTGTATGACAACAAGGATAACAAATACACCTATTGGAGGATGTTCGGAGACGCGCACGTCAACATCAATCCGCTCAAGGGCCTGAACATCCGCAGCACTTTCGGGCTTGATTACGCCCAGAAATTAGCCATGACCTATACCCTGCCATATACCAACGGTGTGCTGTCCAACTCGCAGAACGCCGTTAACATGTCGCAGGAACACTGGACCAAATGGATGTGGAACGCCGTGGCCACCTATAATCTTGATAAGAACGGGCACAGATTAGACCTCATGGCGGGTACGGAACTAAACCGCGAGGATGACGTGAATCTCTCGGCATACCGGGAAGACTTTGCCATAATCTCCACCACCTACATGTATCCCGATGCCGGAAGCGGAACAATGCAGTCAGGAGGAAGTGCGAGCAGCTATTCCTTGGCTTCTTTCTTCGGCAAAGTCAATTATTCATTCGATGACCGCTACCTGGCCTCGTTCACCATCAGACGGGACGGCTCCTCGCGTTTCGGCAAGAACAACCGGTGGGCCATGTTCCCGGCTTTTTCTTTGGGATGGCGCATAAATCAAGAGAAATTCATGGAGAGTGCCGGCAGCGTCTTGAGCGACTTGAAACTGCGCTTCGCTTGGGGACAGACCGGCAACCAAACAATAGACAACACCGCGCGTTACTCGATTTACGAAGCCAATTACGGCACCGGCGACGCGCCCACCTACGGTACCTCATACGACATTGAAGGGACCAACGGCGGCCGGCAACTTCAATCGGGCTTCCGGCGCACGCAATTGCAGAACGATGACTTGAAATGGGAGACGACCTCGCAGACAAACGTGGGAATCGACTTCTCCTTGTTCAACAACGACCTTTATGGAAGTGTGGAATATTACGACAAAAAGACCAAAGACATACTTATAAAACCTTCATACATCGGAGTAATGGGAGAAGGAGGCGGACAATGGCGGAACGTGGGCAAGATGCAGAACAGTGGCGTGGAGATAAACATAGGTTACAGACACGACACCTCCTACGGCTTCTCTTACGATATAAACGCCAATATGTCGTTCAACCGGAACAAAGTTTGTTTTGTTCCCGATGACGTAGCCTCCACGGGAGACTTTGGAGGAAACGGTGTGATGAACATCATTGGACATTCCATAAACATGTATGCGGGTTATATCGCCGACGGGCTGTTCAAGACGCAGGCGGAAGTGGATGAGTATCTTTCCCAATATGACGTCAGGGTAGGCTCGCCGGGACTTGGACGCATCAGATATAAAGACGTCAACGGCGACAATATCATAGACTCCGGCGACCAGACGTGGATAGGGAACCCCAATCCCGATTTCACCTACGGCATAAACATATCTCTTAAATACAAAGGCTTCGATTTGACCACATTCTGGCAAGGAGTGCAAAACGTGGATGTCGATGTGAGCGCCATAAAGCAGAACTCAGACTTCTGGGCGTTAGGAGACATGAACGCCAACAGGACGACAAGGCTGCTCAACGCGTGGACACCGGCTAACGCGGGGTCGTCGATACCGGCTGTGAGCACCTCCGACCTTAATTACGAGTCACGCTTCTCGTCTTATTTCATAGAGAACGGTTCTTATCTGAAACTGCGCATGCTCCAGTTAGGATACACATTTGATGAAAAACTGGTTAAGAATATAGGAATTCACACGCTGCGGCTCTATCTGAGCGCACAAAACGTGCTTACGATAAAGAGCAAGAAATTCACTTGCATCGATCCGGAGAATCCCACTACAGGATACCCCATACCGCTTAATCTCACATTTGGTTTCAACGTAGAATTTTAACCCTTCATAAACAACATACAGTGATGAAAACAAAAAATACAATACTATTCTTGGGTGTTGCCTGCTTGTGCGGAATGCTTGCCGCTTGCAGCGATTTCCTCGACGCTTCCAAACCCAACGGGATTTTGTCGCAAGACGAAGTATCGACAGTAGACAACATCGACAACATGGTTATCGCAGCCTACGCATATATGGTGACCGGAGAAGAGATGAACTCTTCGTTCCAGTTGTGGCAACTCGGAAACATACGGTCGGACGACGCATACAAGGGAGGGGCAAACACCGAGGACGGTTCCCACATGTATTACGCGGAGATAGCCAACGGACTGACAACGGACTTGTGGATGTTCGATGATATTTGGTACAGGCTTTACTGCGGCGTGGCAAGAGCGAATGACGCGCTGAGAATCCTGAACAAATATACCGAAGAGGAGTTTCCCCAAAAGACCGAGCGCACGGCGGAAATGAAATTCATAAGGGCGCACTTCATGTTCAAGCTCAAGGAGCTGTTCAAATATATTCCTGTGGTGGACGAGAACGTGCCCGACGACGCCGATGCCTACAGGCAAATCTCCAACCGCGCCTATTCGAATGACTCCCTGTGGCAGATAATCGCCGATGACTTTCAATACGCATACGACTGTTTGCCCGAGACACAAACGGAGAAAGGAAGGCCGACGAAAGCGGCGGCAGCGGCTTATCTGGCAAAGACATATCTTTTTAAAGCATACAGACAGGACAATGTGGACACCCATGAAATTACGTCCATCGATGCCGCAGATCTACAGAAAGTGATTACATATACTGATCCGGCCATTTATACCTCGGCGGGGTACGGACTTGAAGATGATTTCGCTTATAATTTCCTGCCCGGATCGTATGAGAACGGAAAAGAATCGATATGGGCGGTACAGTATTCCCAGAATGACGGCACGAAATACGGCAACTTAGACTTTGCATTCGAATTAACGGCACCACAGGGAATAGGATGCTGTGATTTCAACAAGCCAAGCCAGAACCTTGTCGACGCTTTCAAGACAGACAGCAACGGTTTGCCCCTGTTTGACACCTACGACGCCGATACATACAATTCCGCCTCTGACAATGTCGACACAAGGCTTTTCCATACCGTGGCGATACCGGGATTCCAGTATAAATACAATCCCGATGTGGAATATACTCAAGCTTGGGCGCGGGCACCGTCGGTCTATGGTTATTTCGCCTCGCTGAAGGAAAACGTAGACAAGGATTGTGATTGCCTCGTGCAGAACGGGGTGTATTTCGCCAATTCCAAGAACTGGATTGTATTGCGCTATGCTGACGTGATGTTGATGAGAGCTGAAGCGGAAGTGGAACTCTACGCGCTGGGACAGGCCGGCGGGAATCTTGAAGACGCCAGAAGTATAGTAAACACCATACGGCAAAGAGCGGCTGAAAGCATCACTTTCATCTTCGATTACGATGCGAAATTCTGCATAGGGACGTATGACACTGCATGGACATCCGCTGACGAAGCGCGTAACGCGGTAAGGTGGGAACGCCGTCTTGAATTGGCAATGGAATGTGGAAGATTTTTCGACCTCGTGCGCTGGGGCGTGGCCGAAGAGACGATGAACGCTTATTACGGAAGCGAGAAGAACAGGCGTTCCTATCTCAACAGCGCCTATTTCACCAAAAACAAGAACGAGTATTGCCCTATACCGTACAAGCAGATAAACTACAGCAACAACGTGTACATTCAAAATTGTGGATGGGAATAAGAAGTGATTAAAAACAGAACCTATTAAAATATAATGTAAGTCGTTATGAGAAATTCAAATAAATACAAGTCTCTTGTGGTGTTCCTTTTCTTTTCGACCATTTTCATTGCAGCCGGCTGCAATGATATGGACAAACCTACAATTGACACAAGTGGCGAGGACTTCATCCTCTCGTTCACCGTCAACGGTCAGGAGGGAACGATAGACAATGTAAACAAGACCGTAACGGTTTTCATGCCTGTGGGAACGGATCTCACGTGCCTTGCTCCTGTGTTTGTCCTTTCGGATGGAGCGCAATCGAACATTCCTTCCGGCAGCACGGTCGACTTCACGATGCCGGTGATATTCAAGATTACCAACGGCAATACGTATATCGACTATACGGTTACAGTGAAGTGCTATGAAGCCGTCATCACATCATTCACCCTTACCGATACCGGCGGCACTCAATATACCGGTGTGATAGACGATGAGAACCTGACGATAACTGTTTATCTGACCATGGGGACGGATGTAACGCGCCTGAAGGTAAACTATACGTTGAGCGACCTGTCAGAGTGTACTCCCGCGACAGGGTCGACACTCGATTTTACCGAACCCGTTGAGTTTACCGTAACCAACCACGGCGTAGAGGCCGTCTACACTGTCACGGCACTGGCTACGGATATGCCCGTTACCGCTTTCATCGGCACGGCGGCAACGGTTTCCGCCCTTTCCGATGAGGAAAAAGCGGCGGCCGAATGGATGCTTGCCAATGTTCCGCGGGCTGAATATATTTCGATGCAGGATATTATCAGTGGCGCCGTTGTGCTCGACCCCGGTCAGGTGAAAGCCTTGTGGTGGCATTTGGACTATGACGACTGGCCCTCACAGGGATGGGACTCACGCGACGCGATAAAGACATATTACGCAAATGGCGGCAGCCTCTTCTTGTCGCGCTACGCCTGCAAATATATCAACGATGTATACCAGATAGCTCTCGACGAGAAGGAACCGAATGCCAAATCGCGGTATGATGTCGCGCAAGTGCTTCAGTCTCCCTTGGGATTTATCGTGGATGATGCGGGGCATGCCGTTTTTGAGGGAATGTCGGCCGAACCGGGAGAAGAGATTTTCCTCATCGACACAGGATTCGCCACGACAAACTGCCAAGTAGACTGGAATATATGGGACTATCCCGACCACAGCCTCGAAGGATGGGAGCTTGAGACGGGCGGCAAGCGTCTTGCCTACGAAGCCGATGACGGCAATAAAACGGCCATCGTGGAGTTCCCCGCCACTACGTCTACTGCAGGCAGGGTGATACTGGTCGGCACGGGTGGCTTTGAGTGGAACATCGCCAATGATGGCGACAATGGGTATTCTGCCAACAGAATACAATTAACGGAAAACATACTGAACTATCTGACGGGAATTGAAAACTAATAATAAACACGATTATGAAACTTACATTTATATTACATGCACTCTGTGGCGTGCTCATGGCATTGCCTCTTGCCGGTTGCTCGGATGACGGGGATGCAGCAGACTACGGTTACGACATGCAGTCTACTTACACATTCTACAACTCTGAGGGAGCCATGAAAAGTGACTTGTGGCTCAAGCCCTACGTAGGCTATGTGGGCGACCCCATGCCCTTCTACGATAACTCTTCGCAGACGTTCCGCATACTTTACTTGGAGGACCTGCGCAACGGTGACTCTGAGATATATCACCCCATATACGAACTTGCCACCGACAACGCCGCTTCGTACACAAACTATGGTGAGGCGATAGCTTGTGGCGGTGCAGTGGAAGATGACCCGGCAATGGGAACGGGCAGCACGTTGATTAAAGCAGGGAAATACTATACATTCTATACCGGACACAAATCGGCTTCGCCACGCGAGGTCATTCTTCGGGCGACATCCGATGACGGTATCACATGGACGAAAGACCGCTCGTTCCGCATGCAGGCCTCTTCCAATTACAACCAAGACGAGTTCCGCGACCCGTACGTGTTTTACGACGAGGCATCGGGATTGTACCGAATGGTCATTGCCGCCATTAAAGACGGCACATCGGTATTGGCCCAATATGTATCGTCCGACCTTGATACGTGGGTGGAAAGCGAGCCTTTCTTCTACAACAAATGGGGACGTTTCTACGAATGTCCGGACGTGTTTCAAATGGGCGGCTACTGGTACCTTGTATATTCCGACAAGGACATCACCCGTCAAGTACAGTTCTTCTATGCCAGCTCTCTTTCCGAATTGATGAACATGGGTGACGACCCGGAATACCCTTGGCGCGACGAGGGCAAACTCGAAGGTACTTCATTCTATGCGGGAAAGACGGCGTCCGACGGCAACAACAGATATATTTGGGGCTGGTGCGCCACACGGGAGGGGAATGTCTCAGAAGGTGACAGCGATTGGGGCGGCGCGTTAGTGGCACACAAGGTGGTGCAGAACGCTGACGGCACATTGGGTTTTGACTGCCCTGATGCCATAAAATCGAAATTTACCGTATCATCAGCGGTTACGCCGTCAGGTGATGACTACACTTCCGTTTATTCAGCCGACGGCAGTTATTCCATCATGTCAGGCTCCACCTTGCATTTTCCCCGTTTAGAATATACAAACAAAATAGAATTCGACGCGGAAGTCAGCCCCGGCGAGAGTGTATTCGGAATTTCCTTTGTCGACTGCTCTGACCGCGACTACGATTATCGGGTGTACATAGAGGACCGCTGGGACGCGCTGAAATTCGACAAGTGGAGCCTTGACGAGGCGGGCGAGGAACAGCGTGACAACATCAATTATTTCAACTTCATCCACCCTGACGACGGGAAATACCACATCACGGCCGTTACCGACCAAAGTGTGTGTGTGGTGTATATCAATGGCCAATATGCCTTCACTAACCGTATTTATTATATGCAACGCAATCCATGGGGTATCTTTTGCTCGGATGGCTGCGTTACGGTGAGCAACATCAGTGTCATGACTTATTAATCGATATGAAACACATTCTCTTTATTCTGCTTCTTTTCTCCCTTCTCTGTCCGTCGTTAAGCGCGTCGGATGCAAGGGTTGAACATGCAGGCAACGGCCGGTATATCGTCAGGGTTGACTGCGAGGGCAAATATATCCTCCTGCCTATAGAGGATGCCGCGCCCGAATGTGAAGTGAGGTTGTTGGCGGATGCCAAAATGGAGATGTCTGTCCATGTAAGGTTGGCGATGAACCACATTGATTATTACATGCCGCTCGATGTTTCTTCTTATAAAGAGCGGAACGTTATCCTCGATGTGAGGAG
>JAJPYW010000110.1:0-1586 GCA_021204715.1 Prevotellaceae bacterium | reverse complement strand
GGGCAATGCCATCCTTCCCGATGCTTTGGGTACCATCTTCAGCGGCAGTGCGGTGGTCGATACAGACGGTTCGGCCGGCTTCGGGAAGGAGGCTGTGGTGGCCATCTATACCCAAGCCGATATAAGCCAGATGCAGGGCATGTCGTACAGCACCGACGGTGGAAAGTCTTTCATAACGTACAAAAAGAATCCTATACTGACGTTGCCTTACGAAGCCCGCGATCCCAAAGTGTTCCGTTACGAGCCTGCGGGCAAATGGATCATGGTGCTCGCTTCCGCTCCTGCCCACGAGGTAGAGTTCTATTCATCCGACAATCTGGTCGACTGGACGTTTGAGAGCAAGTTCGGCAGAGGTTACGGTTGTCAGGATGGTGTATGGGAGTGCCCCGACCTGATGGAACTCGATGTCCGTGGTACCGGCGGGAAGCGGTGGGTGCTGATATGCAATATCAATCCCGGCGGAATCTATGGCGGCAGTGCCACCCAATACTTTGTGGGAACATTCGACGGACACAGGTTCCTCTGTGATACCGGTCCCGGCATCACCCGCTGGATGGATTATGGCAAGGACCATTATGCCGCGGTGTCTTGGCACAATGCACCCGGTGGCCGCCATACCATGCTTGCTTGGATGAGCAACTGGCAATATGCGGCTGCGGTGCCGACAACGCAATATCGAAGCGCCGACACGCTCCCCCGTGATGTTGAACTATACCGTGGCGATGACGGGGAATTGTATCTGGCTTCGGTGCCATCACCTGAAGTCGACTTAGCCCGTGGCAAGATGACGAGCTTCGGCGCTTTCACGGCATCAAAGAAAGGGGTTTCCAAAGTGGTTCCTGAAACGTCGCGCGATGCCTGTGAACTCGACATTGAACTGACTGCCGACGATGCGGAAAGAGTCTATATCACGCTATCCAACGGCAACAATGAGCGCGTTGTCATGACTTACGACCTGAAAGCGTCGACATTCTCCATGGACAGGAGGGAAAGCGGTGTTACCGGTTTCAGTGCCGACTTCCCTTGTATCACCACCGCTCCTTGTGCCGACAGCAAGCAGTTGAGCTTGCGCCTATTCTTCGACCACAGCAGCCTCGAGGTGTTCGAGGGTGAAGGACGGTTTACGATGACCAACTTGGTATTCCCCACCGAGCCTTACGACACGCTCACCATAAGCTGTGACACCGGCAAGGCAAGAGTCGCTTCTGCCAAACTCTATGAGATGAAATAAGCGTTTCAACCGATAAAGAATAAAGTATATGAGTCAATCCAAATATAAGTCATGGCAGCTTGTCTCGGTGATGTCCTGCTTCTTTGCCATGGGTTTCGTGGATATGGTGGGCATATCGTCCAACTATGTGAAGGCCGACTTGTCGCTGGACGATGCCACCGCCAACATTTTCCCATCATTGGTGTTCTTCTGGTTCTTGCTCTTCTCCGTTCCCACGGGCATGCTGATGAACAAGATTGGCAGGAAGCGCACCGTGATACTCTCATTGGCGGTAACCGCCGTCGCGTTGTTGCTGCCGCTTTCGGGCGGGCGTTTCACCGTCATGTTGCTCGCCTTCTCCCTCTTGGGCATAGGC
>JAJPYW010000053.1 GCA_021204715.1 Prevotellaceae bacterium | reverse complement strand
ATCTTCGTCATGGACGAGCTCAAGCACGACTACGGCATCCCTTTCTGAGGGCTTCAGCTTGCCCGCGAAAGCCCTCTTTCCTTGCCTAAAGAATCCGCTTTGTCTTGTTATTTCTTAGTCCCTGCCAATCGCCTTCAAAAGGGGCCGTTTCGGGCGTTTTTGTCAAATGGAAAGCATTTTCCCTGTTATTGCAAGCATATTGTCGTGACAGTGCATGGATCGCATGGCATTCTTCCATTTCTACCAATCGGCTGAATCTAACGATAGTATTCCTTAGGGTGTAAGGATAGTATTCCTTAGGGTGCAAGGATAGTATTCGTTACACTTTGTCAACAACTGTCGTTAGACCCTAAGGAATGCATTCGTTAGGGTGCATAAAAAGCATTTCTTGGCGTGCAAGAAACGGGGCTTGTAAAGATACGCGCGTGTGTCAAGAAAGGCGGCTATTCCTATTTCTTAGCTGATATAGCGCGTGTACCTTTCGAAGAAGCGATGGAAAGCGGGCCACCTCATCCACCCCTGCTCGAAGAGCAAGATGCCGAGCAGGGCGCAGCCTATACCAAGCAATACGTCGATGACATAGTGGTGGCCTGAGTAGACCGCCGTGCCCCATATACCTATCGTGATAAGGGCGAAGAGCACGACAAGCCACCGCTTGCAGCGCCCCATGATGGCATAGACGGTCGTGATGAGCATATAGGCGGCATGGAGCGAGGGCACGGCGGCGAATACATTGGCATTGCGCCCGTAGATGCCCTCGAAGACGGGCCACCCTGTCATCAGGTCGAAGCGTCCCAAGCCCGCCGTGTTGCCCGGTGTGTTCAGTATCGGCTCGAACCCGTAGTTCATGGCATACCAAGGCGGTGCCGCCGGATGGATGTAGTAGCCGGCGAAGCCCAACAAGTTCACCCACAGGAACACCATGGCGAAGCGCAGGTAGAGCTCGCGCCGTCCCTTCAGGTAGAGACCCAAGCCGAACAGTACGGGCACGGGCACCCAGCAAAGGTAGAAGAAGCCGGCGAAGAGGTCGGCCATGGCGCAGTGGTGCCGTGCGAAGTATTCAGAAGGGGTCAGGATGTCGCCGCCTGTCGTGATGCCGAAGAGCGACTTCTCGGCCCGGTAAAGCCCCTCCACGTCGATGGGGTTTGCCCGGTAGTTGGGGTAAAGACGCATCCAGTCGTAAGAGATGGCGAAAAGGATGAAAGGCAGCAAGGCCACCGCTATCTTGCGCGTGGTGCCACAGGCGAAAAAGAGCGCGAGGAAAAGGGCCGTCACAATGAAATGGTCGCTACGAAAGCCTATAAACAACCCCGTGAGCGAAAGGTACAGCACCGTCAAGGCCACCACCCAAACGGTCTCTTTCTTGGAGGGTAGGGAAGTGCCGTGTATCATCGTTTCTCTTTTAATTGTTTACGGCAATGGGCTATGCGGTAGAAGGCCGTCCAGTTGGCCAGCAGGGCGATAAGGGCCAGCGGCGCGATGAGTATCAGCATGGGGTCGAAAAGGGTGCAGTGACGCAGCACACCGCAGAAGATGGCGCCCAATGCCGTCAAGACCACCCGTTCGGGGCGTTGCATCAGCCCCACCTTGCAATCCAATCCCAACCCTTCGGCACGCGCCCTGACGTAGCTCACCATGAGCGAGCCTATCAACGCCACGAAGGTGATGATGGAACCGGCCACGTAGCCTTGCAGTATCAGGTAATAGAAGATGCCGAAGAGGGTGAAGAGCTCGCTGTAGCGGTCAAGTACGGAGTCGTAGAGCGCCCCGAAGGTGGTAGTCATGCCTCCCAAGCGTGCCACCCGTCCGTCCATCATGTCGAACAGGCCGGCAAAGAGCACGATGCCGCCTGCCCAACCCACGAAGGCCAGCTCGCCCGGCCGCCTTAGCCCCGCATAGATGAACACGGCCGCGGCCACGACGTTCAGTACCAACCCGGTAGTGGTGATGAAGTTCGGGGTGATGCCCAAGCGTATCATGCCCCGCACGGCAGGGTTGATCACCTTATATATCAACTGTTGCAACCAATCTCTGTAATTCATCTTGTTTGAATCTGTTGTTTATCGGCCTGCCTTTGTGAAGCTTTTTGTAGGAAACCTTTTACGGGAACTTGCCGGCATACCTTTATTAACCCTTGAAACAGTGGCGTATGAACTTCCATATCTCATGGTTGCGGTACACGAAGAGCCGCTGCATGTGGTAGTTCCAGAAGAAGGCCACCAATACGGCCACGATGATTTTGGAGAGGATGAACACGTCGTTCACATAGTGGCCCAAGAGGCCGTTCACCCACTTCATGCTGCGTAGCCATTCGGTCAGGAAGAAGGTTCCCCATGTGTTCAGCAAGATGCTGCACCCCCACACGATGAAATACTTGATGGCCACGTACCGCTTCTTGCAGTTGCCCCCGGCATGGAACACCCACCCGTAGTTGACGATGCAGTTCAACACGCCGCCCGCCACCGCCCATATAAAGGTCGCAAAAAGGTAGAAAATGACCACGAG
>JAJPYW010000007.1 GCA_021204715.1 Prevotellaceae bacterium | reverse complement strand
AAATGTATAACCATTATAAAACAACAAAATTATGAACATTAAACCATTGGCAGACAGAGTACTGATACTCCCTGCACCCGCTGAAGAGAAAACAATAGGCGGTATCATCATTCCCGATACAGCCAAAGAGAAACCGCTGAAAGGTGAAGTCATTGCCGTTGGAAGCGGCACGAAAGACGAGACGATGGTATTGAACGTGGGCGACACGGTGCTCTACGGCAAATATGCCGGTACGGAAATCGAGATAGACGGTACGAAATACCTCATCATGCGCCAAAGCGACGTGTTGGCTGTATTGGCCTGACGCGGCGCTATTTTTGTATCCGGCGTAAGGTAAAAAGAGTGACAATAATCAATTAAAAGAGTTTTAAAAGTATGGCAAAAGAGATTTTATTCAATATTGATGCCCGCGACCAATTGAAGAAGGGCATCGATACATTGACGAACGCAGTGAAGGTGACGTTAGGCCCGAAAGGACGCAACGTGATTATAGAGAAGAAATTCGGCGCTCCCCACATTACCAAGGACGGTGTGACGGTGGCCAAGGAAGTGGAATTGGCCGATCCTTACCAAAACACAGGCGCGCAGCTTGTCAAGGAAGTGGCCAGCAAGACAGGCGACGATGCCGGTGACGGCACCACCACCGCAACCGTATTGGCACAGTCCATCGTGACCGAAGGCTTGAAGAACGTAACCGCCGGCGCCAGCCCCATGGACATCAAGCGCGGCATCGACAAAGCCGTAGCCAAGGTAGTAGAGTCTATCAAGGCACAGTCGGAGAAAGTGGGCGACAACTATGAGAAGATAGAGCAAGTGGGCACGGTATCGGCCAACAACGACCCCATGATAGGCAAGCTCATCGCCGACGCCATGCGCAAGGTATCCAAAGACGGTGTCATCACCATCGAGGAAGCCAAAGGCACTGACACCACCATCGGCGTGGTGGAAGGCATGCAGTTCGACCGCGGCTATCTGTCGGCCTACTTCGTTACGAACACCGAGAAGATGGAGTGCGAGATGGAGAAGCCTTACATCCTTATCTACGACAAGAAGATTTCCAACTTGAAGGATTTCCTGCCCATTTTGGAGCCGGCCGTACAGACGGGCCGTCCCTTGCTTGTCATTGCAGAGGATGTAGACAGTGAAGCCCTCACCACATTGGTTGTGAACCGGCTGCGTTCGCAGTTGAAGATATGCGCCGTCAAAGCTCCGGGCTTCGGCGACCGCCGCAAGGAGATGCTCGAGGACATCGCCGTATTGACCGGTGGTGTGGTTATCAGCGAGGAGAAGGGCTTGAAGTTGGAGCAGGCTACCATCGAGATGTTGGGTACAGCCGACAAGGTGACTGTAACGAAAGACAATACCACCATTGTGAACGGTGCAGGCGACAAGCAGCTCATCAAGGAGCGTTGCGAGCAAATCAAGGCACAGATTGCCTCCACCAAGTCCGACTATGACCGTGAGAAGTTGCAGGAGCGTTTGGCCAAGCTGTCGGGTGGCGTTGCCGTGCTCTATGTAGGCGCCGCTTCCGAGATTGAGATGAAAGAGAAGAAAGACCGTGTTGACGACGCCCTGCGCGCCACACGCGCGGCTATCGAAGAGGGCATCGTTCCCGGCGGTGGCGTGGCTTACATCCGTGCGCTCGAATCGTTGGAGAACCTCAAAGGCGACAATGCCGATGAGACCACCGGTATCGAGATTATCAAGCGTGCCATTGAAGAGCCTCTGCGCCAGATTGTCATAAACGCCGGCAAAGAGGGTGCCGTAGTGGTACAGAAGGTGCGCGAAGGCAAGGGCGACTTCGGTTACAACGCCCGTACCGATGTGTACGAGAACCTGCACGCCGCCGGCGTGGTAGATCCTGCCAAAGTGGCACGTGTGGCCTTGGAAAACGCCGCTTCCATCGCAGGCATGTTCCTCACCACCGAGTGTGTCATTGTAGAGAAGAAAGAAGACAAGCCCGAAATGGGCATGAACCCCGGCATGGGCGGCATGGGCGGCGGCATGATGTAATAGACATTCGTCACCTGTATAATAAATATAGAAAGGGCTGTGCCTGCAGGCACAGCCCTTTTTGCATTCCTATTGACCACCACTCCAAGGGGCTGTGTCAACACACGGACTGAATACAACGATTGCCCTTGAACTACTCCAGTAGCAGGGACAATCTTTTTTTATTGTAAACTGCCATGACGCAGTCTCTTCTTGTCCGGACGAGGGTAGCTTTCCTCGTTTTGTTGTACCATTACGACAAGCAAGAAATCTTTTCTATACAAACCGTGCGGTTGGAAAGCGGCCCGTATATAATCAGTATATCGGCAGTATGTTTACTTCCTTTCCGATGATAATGAGCGGCATATAGGAATTACTTCCCTTCTTTCCTCATGCCGTTAAGAACTGTTTTGCAAGCTGTTTGCATAGTTGATTATCTTTGTCAGATATGGTTGTTTAATATATTTAACTGTCGTATCCCATTGTCAGTAAAATTTATACTTATATTTGCAC
>JAJPYW010000291.1 GCA_021204715.1 Prevotellaceae bacterium | reverse complement strand
CACACATCTTGATGCCCATGAACTCCAAGTCCTTGCACACTTCGGCACGGCACTCGGCCTGGTTCTCGCCCACACCGCCGGTAAAGACGATGATGTCCACACCACCCATGGCGGCGGCGTAAGAACCCACATACTTGCGGATGCGGTAGAAGTACATCTTCTTGGCCAAGATAGCGCGCGGATTGCCCGTAGCGGCGGCGGCGTCGAGTTCACGCATGTCGCTCGACACGCCCGACACACCTAATACACCGCTCTTCTTGTTCAGCAAGGCCGACACGCCGGCAGGGTCCAGTCCCTCTTTCTCCATGATGAACGTAACGGCGCCCGCGTCGATGTCGCCGCTGCGCGTACCCATCATCAAGCCCTCCAAGGGCGTGAGGCCCATGCTCGTATCCACGCATTTGCCATACTTGATGGCCGATACGGAGCCGCCGTTGCCTATGTGACACGTAATCACCTTCACCGTCTCGGGCGCCACGCCCAAGAACTCGCACACACGGTGCGACACATAGCGGTGGGACGTTCCGTGGAAACCATAACGGCGCACGGCATACTTCTGGTAGAGTTCGTAAGGCACGGCGTACATATAAGCGTAGTCGGGCATCGTCTGGTGGAAAGCCGTGTCGAACACGCCTATTTGCGGCACGTTGGGCAAGATGGCTGAAATGGCGTTCACACCCTTCAAGTTGGCGGGGTTGTGCAGCGGAGCCAAGTCGTTGCAAGCCGTGAAAGCGTCGAGCACATCCCGGGTGAGCAACACCGACTGGCTGAACTTCTCGCCGCCGTGCACCATGCGGTGGCCTACGGCATCAATCTCTTCCAACGACTTGATGGCGCCATACTCCGCGCCCGTGAGCGTCTGCAAGATAAACTCCACGCCCGTGGTATGTTCGGGGATGTCCTTCTCCAATATCTTCTTTTCCCCGCTTGGCAAGGTCAACTTCAAGAAAGAGCCCTTCAAGCCTATCTTCTCGATACCGCCTTGGGCGATGACCTGCTTGTAGTCCATATCAAACAACTTGTATTTGATGGACGAGCTGCCGCAATTCAATACTAAGACTTTCATGTCGCTACCTCCGGTCTAAACGTCAGTGTCAAGCTTTCTTGGCGGCAATCGCTTGATTGGCCGTAATAGCGATCATGTGGTACACATCCTCTACCGAGCAGCCGCGCGACAGGTCGTTTACCGGGCGCGCGATACCTTGCAATACGGGGCCTATGGCCTCGGCATGTCCCAAGCGCTGCACCAACTTGTAGGCGATGTTGCCCACTTCCAAATTGGGCGCTACAAGCACGTTGGCATGCCCTGCAATGGCCGAACCCGGCGCTTTGCTGGCACCTACCTTGGGCACCAAGGCGGCGTCGGCCTGCAACTCGCCGTCGATAGGAATCTCGGGCGCCATCTCCTGTGCCAACTTCACCGCTTCCACTACCTTGTCCACCACCTCATGGCTGGCAGAACCCTTCGTGGAGAAGCTCAGCAAAGCCACCTTCGGGTCAAGACCGGCCACGGCTTGGGCGGTACGCGCCGTGCAGACGGCAATCTGGGCAAGCTGCGCGGCGTCGGGCATCGGCGTTACAGCCACGTCGCCCATTACCAACACGCCGTCCTTGCCATACTCCGTGGCCTGCGTCAAGAGCAGCATCGCACCCGACACACACGTGATGCCCGGGGCGGTCTTGATAATCTGCAATGCCGGACGCAGCACGTTGCCGGTGGTATTGCGGGCGCCTGCAAGCTGGCCGTCGGCGTCGCCGCTCTTAATCATGAGGCAACCCAAGTAGAGCGGGTCGAGCACCAACTTGCGCGCCTCCTCAATGGTCATGCCTTTCTTCTTGCGCAGCTCGCACAGCAGCTGGGCATACTCCTCTTTCTTGGGGTGGTTCTCCGGGTCGATGATGGTTGCCAGCCCGATGTTGCCCAATCCCCATTTCTTCGCACATTCGGCTATTTCAGCGGGGTTTCCCAGCAAGATAAGGTCAGCCACGCCATCGGCCAAAGCCCGGTTTGCAGCTTTCAAAGTGCGTTCTTCCGTTCCTTCGGGAAGAACAATGCGTTGGCGGTTGGCTTTCGCACGCTCAACGATTTCATTAATTAATCCCTGCATAGTGTTTAATTTATAGAGTTAATAGTAAGATTATTTTGGCTTCACGCTCGCAAAGGTAAACATTTTTATCTAAAAGCGATACTTATTGCCCGCCATTCTTTACCTTTGCCGGGCAAACAATACTATAAAAAAACTAAACCGGTGGAGACATACTGTATGTCCCATACCGATAACACCACACACCATGAACGATTCCGTCATCATCCTGTCGGGAGGCATGGACTCCGTCACCCTGCTGTACGATAAACAGCAAGAGATAGCCTTGGCCGTGAGCTTCGACTACGGCAGCAACCACAACCGGCGCGAGATTGCCTGCGCCCGCTACCACTGCGGACGGTTGGGCATGCGTTCAAAAGCGCAACGACATCTACTATCCTAAAAATGTCATGCGAAGGGCATTGTG
>JAJPYW010000128.1 GCA_021204715.1 Prevotellaceae bacterium | reverse complement strand
GGCCCATCCCAAGCGCTATGTACACTTCTCCTTATTCGGTAAAAAAGACAAGTAAAATTCTTACTAAATAGATTTTGTCTAAATAATTGACGCCTAAATACAAGGGGCGCAAAATGGGAAAAACAACCATTCTACAGAGTGGAAACAAACATTCGTTGAAGTTCCGCCATTTCCTGTGAAAGCCCCTTTAATGTGTATATAATATATTAATTGTCAGGCTATTGTAAAAATGCAACCACCCTTTTTCAAGGGCTATAGTGTACTGCATTATAAGTTGTTGAAAGTAAACAGATTATTGCTTTTGCCATATCTTATGGGAAATAAGGGGATTTGTTTTTTTCAAAGAAGATTGCAACCTTTGCAAGGGAAACGGTTTCATGTAGCCAAAGGAGCGAGGCGGGTTTAGCTTGACTTTGACAAGGCTGGAAATCGTGGCATGCAATGCGATTAATGTTTTGGACGGATTAAATCTTTAGCAATCGTTATGAGTTCACAAGATTATGTCAGGTTGTGGGAAAGTTGTCTCTCTATCATCAAGGACAACCTTCCCCGTCAGGCATACAATACATGGTTCCTTCCAATCGTACCGGTGGGCTTTGAGGACAATAAACTGACCTTGAAAGTTCCCAGCCAGTTTTTCTATGAGTACTTGGAAGAACACTACATCGACCTGTTGAGGAAAACCATCCACCGTGTGATGGGTGAGGAGACGCAGTTGATGTATGAAGTGCAGGTGACGCAAGCCCAAGGAACCACCCTCTCTTCCACTTCTTCACCCGTCGAGGCGAGACGTGCCGTGGTGGCCGACGCGCGCAAGACTCCGCAGATGCCCGTGGCCGAATTCGATTCCCAGTTGAACGGGGAGTACAATTTCGACACCTTTATAGAAGGAAGCAGCAACAAGCTCTCGCGCAGCGTGGGAGAAGCCATTGCCGAGAATCCCGGCAAGACGATATTCAACCCGTTGTTCCTCTACGGGGAATCGGGTGTGGGCAAGACGCACCTTGCCAACGCCATAGGCAACCGCATCAAAGAGCGCTTCCCCGAGAAGCGGGTGCTCTATGTGTCGGCCCATTTGTTCCAAGTGCAGTACACCACTTCGGTGCGCGACAACAAGACAAACGACTTCCTTTACTTCTACCAAAGCATCGACGTCCTGATAGTGGACGACATACAGGAATTAGCCGGCGTCACCAAGACGCAGAACACCTTCTTCCACATCTTCAACCACCTGCACCAGAACGGCAAGCAACTCATCTTGACCGCCGACCGAGCCCCCGTGTTGTTGCAAGGCATGGACGACCGCATGATTACCCGCTTCAAATGGGGCATGATGGCTGAATTGGAGCGGCCCAACCTTGAGTTGCGCAAGCGCATCCTTTGCGACAAGATGAGGCGCAACGGGTTGCAGTTCCCCGCCGATGTCATAGACTACATTGCCGAGGAGGTGGACAGCAACGTGCGCGACTTGGAAGGCATTGTCAACTCCATCATGGCCTATTCCATTGTATATAATAAGGAGATAGACTTGGAGCTGGCTATGCGCACCGTACGCAAAGTGGTGGAGAGCGGCAAGAAAGAGGTGACGGTGGACGACATCCTGCGTGTTGTGTGCCGGCATTACCACTTGGAGCCCGCGTCCATACACACCAAGTCGCGCAAGCGCGAGGTGGTGCAGGCAAGGCAGATTGCCATGTACCTTGCCAAGGACTATACTGACTTGTCCACTGCCAAGATAGGTTCCCTTATCGGCAACCGCGACCATGCCACCGTGCTGCACGCCTTCAAGACCGTCAAGGAGCTTGGCGAGGTAGACAAGTCTTTCCGGGCCGAGTTGGACGAGATCCAGTCGGCGTTGAAACGTGAGGCTCGATAAACGAAGTTTATCGAGCCTCACGTTTTTCAAGCCTTTCCCAAAAGCGGCTTTTCTTGGGGAGTTGTACCTGCCTGCCGGCTTTTTTAGCGCACTTCCCGCCTCTCAATTTCTTGTCTTAGAACCCTTGTTGCTTGATGGTCTTGCGCAACACTTCCGACATCGCCTCGGCGTCCTTTTTCGTGTAGCGCACGTCGGTGAACACCTGTGCCAGCGTCTCCTTGCCGTTTTCGGCCACAAACCCTTTGTTCTCGGGCAGCGACTCTTTGTAGGCATAGAAGCGGTCGATGCTTTCGGGCGTGTAGTCGTGGTAGGTCTCCTCGTGCACGATGGCCTCTATGGGCAGACGGTCTGCAGGCGCGGGGTCCTCGGCCGGCCAGCCCACGGTAATGGTGGCGATGGGAAACACCAACCGCGGCAGTTCCAACGCCTCCACAATGAGGTGCGGGTTGTAGGTGGTAGTGCCCAAGTAGCAGATGCCCAAGCCCTTCCGCTCGGCGGCCACGCAGAATGTCTGGGCGGCCAGCAACGCGTCGATGCTACCCGTAACGAACCACTCCAAGTTGTCATATCCCGGCACGGCTTTCCGCTCCTCGCACCACTTGCTGAAGCGGCGCAAGTCGATGCAGAAGGTGAGTACCACCGGTG
>JAJPYW010000107.1 GCA_021204715.1 Prevotellaceae bacterium | reverse complement strand
TTCCAATGCTTGGCCAAGCCCACAATTTCTCCCGGCTTGAAGTAGGTGATGCCGCTCATGCCGCCGAACCATAGCGTGCCGTCCTTGTCGGCGAAGGAGGCGTTTTTGCTGAACTCGTTGCCTTGCAAGCCATCGTCGACGTAGTAGTTGGTGAACCGGCCTGTCTGCATGTTGAACCGTGACATGCCGGCGTTGGTGATAATCCAAAGGTTGTCTTGTGCGTCGCCCTGAATGGCATAAACGGCGTCGGTGGGAAGGCCTTGGGCGGAAGTGTAGACGGTGAGTTCATCGGTCTGGGGATTCAATTTGGCCAATCCGTCGGAAAGGCCTGTCCACACATTCCCGTATCTGTCTTCATAAAGGGAAAAGACAATGTGACGGGAAAGGAACTCTTTGGCCGTGAACTGCGGTGAGTTCAAGTCGATGCACTTCAGCCCTCCGTAGGAACCCACGTACAAGTGGTTGTCACGGGTATAGAGCAGGCTGGTAATCCAGTCGTATTTGACCTCAGGGGTATTGGCGCGGACATCATACACCGCCTTGCCGGTTTTCAGGTCGTAATAGAAGAGCCCGGCACCCATGGTGGCTATCCAAAGCCGGTTGTCGTTGTCTTCTATAAAATCGTAGACGCGTTGCACTTTGTTGCCGTCGGTGTCGAAAAGGTTCAGGTAATCGCACCGGCCGGTGCGCCTGTCGAGTTTTCCCAATCCGCAGGTATAGGAACCGAACCACAAATCATTGCGGGAGTCTTCATACAACCCGAAAACGGTGGAGGGTACCGAATGGGAGCCGCTGTGGGAAACATAGTGCACCTTTTGTTTGAGGTCGCGGGTGACGCCGTAGATGCCGTCGTTGTCGGTGCCTACCCACAATACTCCTTCATGGTCGCGGAATATAGAGGTGATGCAGTTGGAACCGATGATGTTTTCGTTCACCGACTTATAACCAAGGTATTGGAAGTTGTTGGATTGTTCGGGGAACATCATGACGCCTTTCTGGTAAATGGCTATCCACAGGTTGCCGGCATGGTCTTCCAAGATGTAATGCACCTTGGATGTATGGGAATCGAAATAGTTGTTTCCGAAGGGATAATCAGCAACTGTTCTTTCTTGGATGTTGTAAACCCAGATTCCACGGCCGTCGGTGCATAGATAGCACTCGTCCTGGCTTTTCCGCCCGACGTATTTGATGGGCAGCTTCTCCGTGCCGGGAATGGTGATGAACTGACCGGCCTTCGCGTCGTATTTCAACAATCCTTTGTCCAAGGTGCCCACGTAGACAACGCCGTAATCGTCTTCATAAAGGGCTTTGATGGCCACACCTTTTACATCGCTCAGGAAGTGTTCCACTTTGTTGTCGGGGGAAAGGCGGTAGATGCCGTTCTCGCCTTGCATAACCCACTTATTGCCTTGTCGGTCTTCTAATAAATAACCTGTGAAACGGGTGGGGACCGACAATTGCAAGGGATGTATCAAGACGCTGTCTGCGTTGATGGTGACAGAACATAATGAACTTCCCGATACCCAGACGCTCCCGTCCTTCAGCTTCAAAAAGGAAGAGATGTTGCTGTCGAACAATTGTCCGTCGTCACAAATGGCTAAGCCGCTGAAGCTGTCGGTATCGGGATCGTATAGTTGGACGCCATTGTAAGTGCCTATAAGCAAACGTCCGTCACTTACTTCGCAAAGGGTGCAGACATAATTATGACACAGGGAATGTGCGTTTCCTTCTTCATGCTTGTATGTGACAAACTTCGCGCCGTCGTAACGTGTCAGCCCGTCTTCGGTGGCAATCCACACCATGCCGTCGCGGTCTTGGTATATCTCGTTGATAAGACTGCTGGATAGCTCGCGGTCGGTCGTGAATAGTTTGTAGGATTGGCCGTTAGTGCAAAGAGAAACCAACAGGAACAGTGTCCCTATCGCGTATCGCATCATGAAGATAAGTATTAAAAGCATCACAAAGATAAGGAATACGATTATTATTTCCTAATTTTTATGAAGTTAAGTAGTACTTATCTGTTCACTTTTATTTTGTGAATGAGACAGTTATTGTACGTTTCTTGTGCTGTTAGTTTTACTTGGTTTTACTTCATTTTATTTCATTTTTCGCTTGCTTTCTCCCTTATTTATACTCGTCCCACGACTTGATGGCGATGTCCTTAATGTCCATAGTGCAGAAGGCGTTGATGAAGGCGCTCGCAAGGCGCGCGTTGGTGATGAGGGGTATATTCAGGTCGATGGCGGCGCGGCGTATCTTGTAGCCGTTGGTCAATTCACCCGAGCTGAGGTTCTTGGGAATGTTCACCACCAAGTCTATCTCTTTACGGTGCAGCAAGTCGAGGGCTTGTGGCTGCCCTTGCTCGCTGGGCCAGTAGACGCGGGTGTTCTCCACGCCGTTCTCGGCAAGGTACTTGCTGGAACCGCCTGTGGCGAAGAGCTTGTAGCCTTTCTGCCGGAGCATGCGGGCGGCGTCGAGCATGTCGGCCTTCTGCTTGGGCGTGCCGGTGGAGAGCAGGATGTTCTTCT
>JAJPYW010000132.1 GCA_021204715.1 Prevotellaceae bacterium | reverse complement strand
GGAAAGCACCGTAGCCGCCGTGCGTGGTGGTAACGTAGTTTACTTCGCGCTTCACGTACTGGGGCGTGTTCACGGGTGCGCCGCTGAAACCCACCAAGCGCAACAGGGGCAGGTCGTTCACGTCGTCGCCGATAAAAGCCACGTCGTTCAAAGTGATGCCCAACTCCCGGCACAACGCCTTGGCCTGCTCCACCTTGTCTTTCACGCCTAAACAGCAATACTTGATTTTTAATTTATCGGCACGCTTCTGCACGATTTGTGTCTGCTCCCCGGTCATGATGGCCACCGGTATGCCTAAAGAGCGCAGGAAGATTACGCCCCATCCGTCTTTAACGGAGAAGCGCTTCATTATATCACCGTCGGCGGTGTAATACATGCCGCCGTCGGTCCACACGCCGTCTATGTCTGTAATCACTAATTTGGGTAACATGAAGTTCGGGTTTATGGGTATGTTTGCCGGTGCCGCTTGCAGGCTACCGTATAAGGTCGGGGTAGATAATCTCGTTACGCGGAATCTCCTTGAGCACGGTGTGCCCTACGACGCGCCCGCGCTCGCGCCACTTGATGCCGTCGCCGGGGCTTAGCAAGTGTATGTCGGCTTCCGTAATGGTTTCGCCCCGGTGCAGCGTCCTTGCCGAGGCGATGGAGCGTTCCAATTTCACCTTGGCCGCCGATACCGCCGGCTCGATGCCCAGCGCTTCGCCGCCCAACCAACGCTCGGCGATGCGTATGTCGCGTATCATGCGGTTCACGCCGTCCGGTCCCAAAGAGCCTTGTTGGTCGGTGCCCTTCATGTGGCGGTCTATGGTGACGTGCTTCTCTATAATCTCGGCACCCATGCCCACGGCCACTACCGGGGCGGCGATGCCTATGGTGTGGTCGGAGAAGCCGATGCGGTACTGTCCATAATGCTGTTTCAGGTAGGTGATGCGCCGCAGGTTCAAGTTGTCGGGGTGGGTGGGGTATTGCGATACGCAATGCAGAATGGCGATGTCGTCGTGGTAGCGGGTAATGACTTCCAACGCCTCGTCAAGTTCCCTTTTACCCGCCATGCCCAAAGAGAGGATAATGGGTATCTTGGTCTCGGCCATGGCCGTGAGCAAAGGCAGGTTGGTAAGGTCCCGGCTGGCCACCTTCAAGCGGTCGGGCGTGAAGAGCCGCAGCAACGAGAGGCAACCTTTGGAACAGAGCGTCTCCACAAAGTCCAATCCCAACGACTTGGCGTGTTTGTAGACCTCGAAATGTTGTTCGTCGGTTAATTCCAAGAAGGCGCGGTGTTCGCCGTAGGTGCGGCCGAAAGAGTGGGGAGAGTCGTAGGGACGGTTCATCTGCGAGTCGGCCAGCTCTTCGTTCAGGTCCCGTTTGGTCATCTTCACGGCATCCATGGGGCGCAGCTCGATGTTGAAAAACTCCTCCCGCACAGGACGGGAGACCAAGTCGACAATCAGCTTGGCTATGTCTACCGAACCGTTGTGGTTCTGTCCTATTTCTCCGACGATGTAGGTACTCTTCATGGGCAATATAGGGTTATTTAGAATTATGAGCGATATTCCGTCTCATCGCGGCCCGGCATTCAGGGCTGGCTTCCACCAAGCGCAGCAAGGCTGGGAGGGTGTGTTCCCCGCCTTCCCGGTAGGCGGCGTACAGCGTCTGCAGCAGGGTGAAGTCGTCCTTTGTGTCGAGCGTGAACCGCAAGTCTTGCCGTCCTTCCAAGGCCGCGGGCAAGGGAAGCAGGTGGAGCTTGTAAGCCTCCGGATGGGTGTAAAGGTAGATGGTGACGTGCTCCAAGGCAAGTTTCTCACGGGTTGCGGCGGCCACCCGGCGCAGGGCGTCGGTGGTGGTGAGCTCGGCGAAAAGACCTAAATGCGACTTGATGACAGGAAGGCCGTCGGCAAAAGCGAAAGATACATAATCGGCACGGGAAGCGTCATGCGCCTTGAACAAAGCCTCGAAACTATCCGTTTGCAAGAAAGGATTGTCCGAGCAGACACGGATGAAGCGGTCGATGCCGAAAGCTTCGGCGGCGCCGATGAAGCGGCCGAGCACATTCTCCTCGTCGCCCCTGAAGCAAGCGGCGCCGGCCTTCCGCGCCGCCTCTTCCAACACGTCGTCCCCGGGGCGCGGGGTGGTGGCGAGCACCACGGTCTTGCCGGGACAGCTATGCTTGATGCGTGCGGTCAGAAGGTCGATGATACACGCGCCTTCATAAAAAGGAAGCAGTATCTTGCCGGGCAACCGGGTGGAGCCGGTACGGGCTTGGATGATGATGCCGTCTTTCATACTTTCATGCGTTTAAAGGCGTCGATATAACTGCCGGGGGTGATGTTGATGACCTCCTTGCCGAGCTTGCGGGCGTAAGCCTCCAATACGAAGTACGACTTGAAAGCCACGTACATGTGGTAAAGAATGTTGTGCAGGCGTTGCGTGTGCAGGTTCTCCTTGAGCACGGTTTCGGCCCGCGAAGTGCCTTGGTCATAGAAATGCTTCTGGTGCATCAACACCACGTTCTCGTCGGTCACGCTGATTTCGG
>JAJPYW010000188.1 GCA_021204715.1 Prevotellaceae bacterium | reverse complement strand
TGGCGTCGCAAACGAGGTCGGTGTTCAAGGCCTCCAAAATGGTCTTGCCCGGCAGAATCTCCGAAGCCATGGCCGCGGAATGAGTCATGCCCGAGCACCCGATGGTCTCTACCAACGCCTCTTGGATAACGCCTTCCTTTACATTGAGGGTTAATTTACAAGCACCCTGTTGAGGGGCACACCAGCCGATTCCGTGCGTCAGGCCGGAGATGTCTACAATCTCTTTCGCTTTCACCCATTTCCCCTCTTCGGGTATAGGAGCGGGTCCGTGATTGGGACCTTTCTTAACAACACACATGTGTTCCACTTCTTGCGAATAAGTCATAATCAGCTCTTTTAGTTAGTATATAGAAAACATAGATTACAATCCTTCGATTGGATTGCAAAGTTAGCTGTTTTCCGCTACTTTACCAACCCCGTTTATTCTCTTTTTCATTAAATTAAGCAATGCAAAAGGGAGGCTTTTCACTTTCCTTGGCCTGAATACAATATAACTGCGGAATCTTATCTATATTTTTCTTCGGCAAGACGAGAAGGCCGGTGCCGGTACTATGTTCCATTTACCGCATTTTTGTTCTATATGACGCTGATTTGCTCCCTTTAGCGTCGCATAAATCCGAGCGGAGGTACGTTTGGTGGAAAAGAACGCCTTTATTTGGGCTTAATTTGGTAAATTCGGCTGACAATTCTATGGTTAAGTTTAGGATGCATGCAGTGTAATATATGTATAGTCAAGATTTTATAACAAGCCGTGCGACGATGGCTGACGGTGCGGCTGTCGCATACCTTTACAAATCGGAGATCACTTAGAAGGCTGTGAAAGAGAATAACCAAGCAGGCGGCAGGCGGACGGGCATGCGGCCGGTGCCTCTATTTTGATGATGTGATGCTTATCTTCCCAATGATAAGGTTGAATCGAATCGCTTCCACTCACCGAATCGAAGCGATTCCACTCGATGTATCGAATCGCTTCCATAGCAGCTATCGAACCGCTTCGATACGACTTCATCTCTACAGAGATGATACCCCCTGCATATCGTCGCTTGCACTCCTGTCACGCTTTTCCATTTACCTTCACGACCGTTTCGCGCAGGTGTAAACACCCCTTTTCATGGCCCGGAACAAACGCTTTCAACGGTTGCCATGCCATGGTAACCATCAACTATTATTACCGTTTTTCTTGGAATTTGCGTCGTGCTGAAAAACAGTAAGTGGAAAGGCGGGGAAGAAGGGCTTGAAAGCGTCAGCCGGCGTGCGCCTTGGCCTTGGGCTGCAACCAACCGTCGAATAGGTGCCACAGCGGGGTAAACATCCGTTCCATGGGCCCCACGAGCAGCGCGGAGATGATGGTGCCTTCGCCTATGCCTTTAATCTTGTGCAGGAAGAGCAGGGAGAGTACAATGGCCATGACCACCAAAACGGAATCGAAGCACAGCTTCACGTTGCCGAAGGGGTGCTGGAACCGCCTGCCGATGACCTTCACCAAATACTCGCCGGGGTTCATCGTCACGTCGGCTTTTACCGCCCAGCCTATGCCCGTGGCGAGGATGGCGCAGCCCACGATAAGGCTCAGCACCATTTCCAAGTAGGTCTTGGGCGCGTAGGCGTGCATGATATACATGCTTACGTCGATACAGGAGGAGAATACAAATACAATGGGAATCTGCCACAAGAGCTCTATCTTCTTTTCGCATACCGCCCGCTTGCCCATAAGCGCCATTTCGGTGGCCATAAAGAGCATGTTCCAGATAAAGGTGGTGGTGCCGAAGGTGAGCGGGGTGGCAAGGCTCATCACGTAGGGCACGCCCGATATGGGCGAGGTGCCCAGTGCGGCCTTGGTGATGAACACAATGCCGAAAGCATTCACGAAGAGCGACACGAAAAGCAATATGTACTTTCTTATTACGCTGCCTTGCATGATATACTGTCTTTTTCGGACTGCAAAGGTAGCTTAAAATTTGTTTGTATGAGTTTTTTCCACTTATTTTGCACCGTTTTTGGAGCGTCTTTTAACGAAACTGGGCAGTATCGTAACATAATAAAAGAAACCGTATGTCTCAAAACTATCGTTACACAGGATTGACCGACGAGCAGGTGTCGGCCAGCCGTAGGAAAAACGGCGTGAATGTATTGACGCCGCCCGAGCACGATCCTTGGTGGAAAGGGTTCTTGGGTAAGTTCTACAAGTTTAAAGGACAAGAGGAGGAGCCTCTCCCGTTGATACGCATCCTGCTTATCGCCGGCATCATTTCCATTCTCATTTCATGTTACGAGCGTTTCTGGCTGATGCAGGACTGGAAGGTCTTCTTCGAGCCGATAGGCATCTTCGTGGCCATTCTTTTGGCTACGGGGCTGGCTTTCATCTTCGAGCAACGCGCCGACAAAGCCTTTCAGATACTCAGCCAAGTGAACGACGACGAGCCGGTGAAAGTGAAGCGCAACGGACACATGACTACCGTGCCGCGCAAAGAGGTGGTGGTGGGCGATATCGTGCTGCTTAATACCGGCGACGAAATACCGGCCGACGGCGAGTTGTTGGAAT
>JAJPYW010000268.1 GCA_021204715.1 Prevotellaceae bacterium | reverse complement strand
TACAAGTCCTCCATAGGCAACCTGCAAGAGGGCGGCGACTCGCAAGCCATCTACCGCGAGCGCGAGAAGTTGGTGCGCACCTACGAGACCATGAAGAGCGAGTTGCAGACCTACGAGAACAACCTTGGCTTCCTCACCGCCTCTTCCAAGAAAGGCAACACCATGCTCACCGAGCTCAACCGCAAGGTAGAGAAGCTCAAGAGCGACATAGAGCTGGTAAGGCAGAAGATCAAAGCCCTTGAAGAGAATATCAAGAGCGAGTCTTGACATGGCATGCGGCGTCTACATGACGGCGCAGTTGGCATTGAAGAAGACTTAAAGAACGGTATTGGTACAACCGCCGGCGGCGCTGCCGCCAAACTTGCCGGCATAGCTGCCCCTATACAATAAAGTTGCCGCTTCACGATTCTCATCGGGAAGCGGCAACTCTTTTATTACCTTTAATAAAAGTGGTTACGTAATTATGACTAACTAATTCATTATGTTTATTCTGACGCTGCAAAAGTACAACCGCCCGACTTTTTGTGCAATCACCTTTTTTAGGTATAAAAGCCATTTGCTTCACCACAAATAGGTAACATGTCGGCCTTTTGTCGTAACTTTGCGGCAAGTAGAACCACCCAAAACCTTGTAGCATGATACGCGCCTTGTTTTTCGACATTGACGGCACCTTGGTCAGCTTCCGCACCCACGCCATACCGGCATCGACCGTGCGCGCCATTGAAGCCGCCAAAGCCCAAGGCCTTTATGTGTTCATCGCCACGGGGCGTCCCTTCGCCATCATCAACAACCTGCAAGCCTTGGAAAGCCGGCACTTGATAGACGGCTACATCACCATGAACGGCGCCTACTGCTTCGCCGGCGAGGAGATTATCTACAAAGGTTGCATGCACCCGCGCGACACCCAAGCACTGATGGACTTCTGCCTTGGGAAGGGCCGCTCCAACATCGTGGTGCACGAGAAGAGCATCTGCGTGTGCCGGCCCGACGACATGGTAAGGCAGGTGTTCCATGAGTTTCTCCATGTAGACGTGCTGCCCGTGGCCACGCCCGAAGAGGCGCTCCGTGGGGGCGACATCTACCAAATGACGCCCTTCATCACCTTGGAAGAAGAGCGGGAGATAGCCCCGCAGCTTGTAGGGAGCGAGATAGGACGCTGGCACCCCGCCTTCGCCGACATCACCGGCCGGGGCAACACCAAGCAGCGTGGCATAGACCAAGTGATACGCCGCTTTGGTGTGCAAATAGAAGAGACCATGGCCTTCGGCGACGGGGGCAACGACACCGGCATGTTGCGGCATGCCGGCATCGGCGTAGCCATGGGCAACGCCGCGGACGACGTGAAAGCCGCCGCCCGTTATGTCACCACGTCGGTGGACGACGACGGCGTGGCACTTGCCTTGCAACACTTCGGCGTCATCCAATGAAATCATTTCACATCAACCCTTACACAATCTCTTACACGTATGCTGTTAAAACTCTACGAAAAGAACAACAACCCCGCCGACCTGCAAAAGGTGGTCGACCTGCTCCGGCGGGGAGGCATCCTCATCTACCCCACCGACACCATGTATGCCATAGGCTGCCACGCCTTGAAAGAGCGTGCCGTGGAGCGCATCTGCCGCTTGAAGAACATCGACCCGCGCAAGAACAACCTCTCCATCATCTGCTACGACTTGGGGCAGATAAGCGAATATGCCAAAGTAGACAACCCCACCTTCAAGCTCATGAAGCGCAACCTGCCCGGCGCCTTCACCTTCATCTTGAACGGCACCACCCGACTGCCCAAAATCTTCCGCAACCGCAAGGAGATAGGCATACGCATGCCCGCCAGCCCCATCATACAAGAGATAGCCACCCTGCTCGAAGCCCCCATCATGACCGCCACCCTGCCCTACTCGGAGCACGATGAGATAGAGTACGCCACCGTGCCCGAACTCATCGACGAGCGCTTCGGCGGCATGGTAGACCTTGTCATCGACGGGGGCATAGGCGGTACGGACAGCTCCACCATTGTAGAGTGCACGGGCGACGAGCCGCAAATCATCCGGCAAGGATTGGGGGAGTTGGTGGTATAACATAAAAAACATCCGGTTAATGTCATTCTAAAGGAAAATACTATTTTTGTAGCCGATAGGCAGATTGCATGCCGTAAGGAAACATGCCTGCGATAATGAAATAATCAAAATAGAAACGGTTACCATCTATGGGGAAATTAGACAGATTATATGATGAGTGGCAACGTTGTCAACCATTGAAAGAAGAATACCGGCAACGGCTCGACCGTAAATTCATGTTGGAATTCAATTATAACAGCAACCATTTGGAAGGCAATACACTCACTTACGGCCAGACGGAGCTGCTACTCCTTTTCGGCAAGGTAACGGATGCCGCCAGCATGAAAGACTTGGAGGACATGAAAGCCAGCAACGTGAGCTTGAACATGATGAAAGAACAAGCGGCGTCAGCCTACCCGCTGACCGAGACCTTTATCCGCCAATTACATAAAACCCTTCTGCGTGAAGACTACACAGTGTACCGTCAGTT
>JAJPYW010000238.1 GCA_021204715.1 Prevotellaceae bacterium | reverse complement strand
ACGAGCAGATGAACATGCAGATACTCTACCTGCTGGGCATCGGCAAGTTCTACACCCCCGAGAACGTAGACACCACCAGCAACTCCAACATGATGTCGAGCGTCCTCTCCTCCACCCTTTCCGGGCAGCTGAACAACGCGCTATCGCAAATCATCGACAACAACAACTGGAACTTCGGCACCAATCTGAGCACCGGCGAAAAGGGATGGACCGACATGGAATTCGAGACGATGCTCTCCGGCCGGCTGCTCAACAACCGGCTCATCGTGAACGGCAACTTCGGCTACCGCGACAATGCCATCGCCAACACCAACTTCGTGGGCGACTTCCAAGCGGAATGGTTGGTGAACCGCTCGGGCGACATACGCCTGAAAGCCTACAACGAAACCAACGACCGCTACTACACCAAGACCAACCTTACCACGCAAGGCATCGGCATCATTTTCAAGAAAGACTTCAGCCACTGGAACGAGTTGCTCTTCTGGAACAAGTGGCGGTTGAAACGGTTGGAAAAGAGCGGGGCCGGCAATCAATAAGCCCGCGCGAAGACAACCCGGCAAGCCGACGGCTTGCCCGTCACCATGCAGCGTCCCGGCTCCTTGTCGCCCGGCAAGAGCGCCTTGAAAGGAATACAGCGAATGGTAGCCTTCGTCTCCTCTTTAATTCTCTCTTCCGTCTCGGTGGTACCGTCCCAATGAGCCATGATGAAGCCACCCTTCTCAATCTCCTCCTTGAAAGCGTCGTAGCTGTCCACGGCCACGATGCGGCTGTCGCGGTAAGCCAGCGCCTTGCGGTAGATGTTGGCCTGTATGTCATCGAGCAACGCCTTTACATACTCCTCAATACCCTCAATGGGACGCGTCTCCTTCTCCAAAGTGTCGCGGCGCATCACCTCCATGGTACCGTTCTCCAAGTCGCGTCCGCCCATGACCAAGCGCACGGGCACGCCCTTCACCTCGTAGTCGGCAAACTTGAAGCCCGGACGCTTGTTGTCGGCGTTGTCATACTTCACCGAAATGCCCAAAGCCTTCAACCGCTCCACAATGCCGGCCACCTTTTCGTCTATCTTCGAGAGCATCGCGTCGTTTTTGTAGATGGGCACGACAACCACCTGTACAGGTGCCAACCGCGGCGGCAGTACCAACCCGTTGTCGTCGCTGTGCGTCATAATCAAAGCCCCCATCAAGCGGGTGGACACGCCCCAAGAAGTGGCCCACACATACTCCAACTTGTTCTCCTTGTTGACGAACTGCACGTCGAAAGCCTTGGCAAAGTTCTGTCCCAAGAAGTGTGACGTGCCGCTTTGCAGTGCCTTGCCGTCCTGCATCATCGCCTCGATGGTATATGTGTTCAAGGCGCCGGCGAAGCGCTCGTTGGCCGACTTCACACCCTTCACCACCGGCATAGCCATGTACTCCTCGGCAAAGCGGGCATAGATGTCGAGCATCCGTACAGCCTCCTCTTCGGCCTCCTCCCGGGTAGCGTGGGCCGTGTGCCCCTCCTGCCACAAGAACTCGGCCGTGCGCAGGAACAGGCGCGTGCGCATCTCCCAGCGGAACACGTTCGCCCACTGGTTGCACAGAATGGGCAGGTCGCGGTATGAGTTTATCCAGTTCTTATAAGTATTCCAAATGATAGTTTCCGAAGTGGGACGTATGATAAGCTCCTCTTCCAGCTTGGCCGCCGGGTCTACCGTCACGCCACCTTGCCCGTCGTTCTTCAAGCGGTAGTGCGTCACCACGGCACACTCCTTGGCAAACCCCTCCACATGCTCGGCCTCGCGGCTCAAGAAAGATTTGGGAATGAGCAACGGGAAATAAGCGTTCTGATGCCCCGACGCCTTGAACATGTCGTCGAGCAACCGTTGCATCTTCTCCCAAATGGCGTAGCCGTATGGTTTAATCACCATGCAACCCCGCACCGCCGCCTGTTCGGCCAAGTCGGCTTTAACCACTAACTCGTTATACCATTGAGAATAGTTCTCACTGCGCTTGGTAAGGTCTTTCAATTCTACTGCCATGACGTCTTCGGTTTTATACCTTATTATATATATACCTATTATAATATAGAGACGGCGCTTGCCTTCCATGCGGAAGCCACCGCTGCCCGACTGCAAAAGTACAACTTTCCCGCTACATCGATAAGCAATCAAGCCTATTTTTCCATACGCATTGTAGAAAAGCGGCCTCACGTTTCCCGCAAAGCACGCTCTCTTTAGAAACAAGCCCGGCATGCGGCACAGACTTTGCACCATGTCGAGCCGGCAAGCACAATGTTACATCAAATCCACGGTTATAAGGGAAAAACCACACCCTATGTTACATAAATCTTTAAATCATGTTTCGATTATAGTGCATTATGTAACCCCGTAAAAGATGTGTGTATCAAACGCAAAGTTTAAAAATAATAAAAGCCCCTACTTTTGTTCCACAACACACATTGAATGTTTGACGGACATTGTTTCACTTAAAATAATAATGTATTCATGAAAAATTTATGTACAAAATCAAGAAGAACGGGACTGCTGCTGTTGCTCTGTCTCATTCCTCTATGGACAT
>JAJPYW010000133.1 GCA_021204715.1 Prevotellaceae bacterium | reverse complement strand
TGCCAAGCGTGGCCTTGCCCACGGTGGTCTCGTCCCAGTCGGTGGGCAGCAAGTCGGCGGCGCGTTGCAAGTCTTCGGCCACCTTGTCGGCCGTTTCTTGGTAAGAGAGGCGCGGCAGGTCCATCACTTCGTTGGAGAGGTCGGTCTCCACGTAAGGCAGGCCGCCCCAGTACATCATCAACATGAAGTGGAAGAAGCCGCGGAAGAAGTAGAGCTGCCCCTCGATGATGTTGCGCTCCTCGGTGGTGGCGTTCACAAGTTTGTCCAAGTTCAGCAGTCCCAAGTTGGCTTTGCGGATAGAATACCATGCATAGCCATAGTAGTGTCCGTGCGATTTGGGGTCTTCCTCGTTGATGCCGCTGTAACCGGTCTTGAAATAAGAATAATAACGGGTGTTCCACCCCCAGTAGTCGCCTTCGTCCACGGCGTTGGTAAACAGACGCGTATCGGTGTCCCACAGCTCGTCGTCGCCCAAGTTCCAACAGTTGTGGTACTCTGTGGCGCTGATGCAGGGAATGGTGTTGTACAACTCTTCAATGAACCCTTGGAAGTTGGTGAAATCCTTGTAAGGGTCGCTCTCATCGATATCACTCAACGGGGATTTGTCCAAATAATCCGTGCAAGAGATGGCCGTTAACGACCACAGCAACACGAAACCTATTTTTGCAATAACTTTCATAATCAGTCAGGGTAATGTTAATGGTTAGAATGTAATGTTGAGTCCAAGGTTGAAACGCCTCGTGGTAGGATAGGCACCGTTGGAGGCCGAGCCGCTGAAGTTAGACTCGCGGTCGTCGGGCATCTTGGTCCAAAGTATCAGGTTGTCGCCGTTGGCGTAAACGCGCAACGACTTCATGTGCATGTGCTTCACCCAGCTGCCGTCGAACGTGTAGGCAACCTCCACGTTCTTCAAGCGCACGTAAGAGCCGTCGTACAGGTAACGGGTGCCGCTGGCGCCGGTAGGAGCCACCGACGACCACCGCGGATAGGGAAGTCCCTCGCCCGTCTCCAAGCTGTAGTAATCACCCTCCACGTAGGCCACGTTCTTGTTGCTGGTCAGCGTGGGGAACTCCACCGAGCGGGTTACATTGCTCACGCCGTAGAACTGTACCGACACTTGGAAACCTTTGTATTCCAAGCCCACCGTGCTCGAGAAAGTGTTTTGCGGAACGGAGGAGTATTTATAAGGTGCCTGGTCGTTGTCGTCGATGATGCCGTCGCCGTTGAAGTCCATAATCAGGTAATCGCCCGAATACTTGTAGTCGTTGTTGGAGATGCGTTCCGTGCTGCCGTACACATCGTCCCACGTGCGGATCTGGCCTTCGTCCAAGTAGGAAGTCGTCTGGCCTATGGCATAGCCCGCCGTCTTGCGGTAAGCGGCCTTCAACTCCGGGTCGTCGGCGAAGAGTACCTTGTTGGTGGCGTGGGTGATGTTGAACTGCCCGTAGAGGCGCACCCCTTTGGGGAATACATAGTTGGGGCGCAATGAAAGTTCCCATCCGTGGCTCACCACCCTGCCCAAATTAACCGTGGGCGCGTCGGCGCCGAAGTAGGAGGGTACCGCGCGGTCGCTGCCCGATATCAAGATGTCGGTACGCAAGTCCCTGAAGTAGTCGAACGAGCCGGCCAGCAATCCTTTCATGATGGAGAAGTCCACGCCGATGTTGCGTTTGTCCACCTTTTCCCAACTGATATCTTCGTTTCCCAACTGCGATACATAATATATAGTATAAGGTGTGGCCGAAACGGGGTCGCCCATATAGGCGCCCGTGGCGTTGTTGCTGTACTGCGTTTTGTAGAGCCAGCGGTCGCCCGCGCTGTCGTCGCCAATCTTGCCCCAAGAAGCGCGCACCTTCAACATGTCAAGCGGCGTGCACCATTGCATGAACTTCTCGGCCGAGAGCATCCAGCCCAACGACACCGAGGGGAAGAAGGCGAAACGGTTCTTCGGGCCGAACTTCTCCGAGCCGTTGTAGGCACCGTTGGCCTCGATGAAGTAGCGCGTGTTGTAGTTGTAGGTGGCGCGGAACACCCAGTCCTCGCGGTAGTGGGCGAACTCGCTGCCCGTGGCGTTCTTCTCACGGCTGAAAAGTCCCATGGCCGTCACGTCGTGCTTGCCGAACTGTCGCGCGTAGTTGAGTTGCAACTGGTAGTAAATCTTGCGGTAGGTGGAGCTGGTGCTGATGCTGCCCGCCTGCGTGCTCCAGCGTATGGACTCACGGTAGTCTTCGCCCTGCTTCCACGAGGTGAGCCCCGTGTCGGGGTCAATCCACTTCTGTATGGGGTAGTTGTAAAGGTCGTTGATGCCCCGTCCCGTCTCCACCATGGTGTTGTCGAGTGTGAAGCTGCCCCGGAAACTCAGTCCCTTGGTAATGAAGTCCAATTTCTGGTTCAATATGAAGTCGGTGTTGATGCGCAACGTGGTGCGTTGTTCCACACCCGAGGTGCTCAACTGGGCAATGGCGTTGGGCGCGTCGGCGTCGCGCGGCGCGTAGTAGCCGTAAATACCGTCGGAGTAGACGGGGCGCATGGCGTCGGGCGCTGTCAAGTAGACCGTTTCCCAAAGGCCGTCGCTTGTGGAGTCGGAGTCCCAAGGCGTGGTGCGCACGCCGTATGAACCGGCCAAGTTGGCCGAGAAGTCGGTGGTGCCCGTCAGCTTGAAGTCCAAGTTGGAACGCATGTTGATGCGGTTGTATTCATAGATGGATTGGTACCCGCGGTTGGTCTGGAACCTTTTGAACAAGTCGCCTTCGTGTGCGTAGTCAATGGAAGCAAAGTATTTCACGAAATGCGAACCGCCGCTTATGTTGGCGTTGGCGCTGTATGAAGTGGCCACGTTCTTGAACATCTCGTCCTCCCAGTCCACGTTGGGGTAGCGGTCCCACTCCTCCTCGTTGGCCGGGTAGCGGTACTTGTTGATGATGTCCATGGGCTTGTAGCTGCTCCAGCCGTCGGGATAGTCGGCCATTTCCTTCTCAAGCACTTCGTTCTTTAATAGGAATGTGTCGTAGGAATCGTATTTCTTGGGCAGTTTCGAGACGGTCTTAAAGGTCATGTTGAACTTCAAGTTCACCACTGCCTTGCCCTCCTGGCCACGTTTGGTGGTGATGATGATGACGCCGTTGGCGCCCTTTACACCGTAAACCGCCGTGGCCGAGGCATCCTTCAACACCGAGATGGATTCCACCGAAGAGATGTCCACCGAGCTCATGGGGCGTTCCACGCCGTCCACCAATACCAACGGGTCGGAACTGTTCCAAGAAGTTTGCGAACGGATGACGATTTTCGGCTCCTCCTCGCCCGGCTGGCCTGTGGAAGAGTAGGTAATCAAGCCCGGCAAGTTACCCGTCAAGGCTTGTCCCAAGTCGGACACACCCTCGTGCTTCTGCAGCACCTTTGAGTCGGTCTGTGCGATGGCGCCCACCACGCTCACTTTCTTCTGCTGGCCGTAACCCACGACGACGACCTCTTCCAAGGCGTTGGAGTCTTCTTGCAAGGTTACTTTCATGGACTGGCTGCCTTTGACTGTCATTTCCATGTTTTGGTATCCTATATAAGAGAACACCAGCACGTCGCCCACATTCGCGCTCATCGAGAAATTGCCGTCCACATCGGTGATGCCGCCCGTGGATTGCCCTTTGATGACGATGTTCACGCCAATCAACGGCTCGCCGGTCATATCCCTTACCTTACCCGTCACGGTGACGCGCTTCGACTGCTGCGTCACAAGTACCGTCTCGTTTTTAACGGCTTTCTCTTTCTCGGTATGGTCCAAGGATTCCGCATAGAGCGCAAGGCCTCCATAGCTGAACAACCACAGAGCCAAGAATGAGCTCTTCAGGATAAACCCCGCCCTTCGACTTGCTTTAAACTTTTCATCTTTCATACTTTGTAAAGCTTTTCATTATTGTTACTATGTTTACAGTTCATTCACAGTTTTGCGGAAGCTAAGGTATGAAGAGTGAAAAAAATCTCCTAATCCCAATATTACCTTTAATTAATGTAATCATTCATGTTTCCGGAGAATGTTACATGATTATAGCCCAATGTTACATGCAGCATAAAATACTTGTAAAAGCCGCATAAAGTATTGTCGGAACGCACCTGCTTGAACCCATAAAAGAGAAGGAGAGGGAACCGGCACGGCCAAGGTTGACGGCATGGATAGGTAAAATATACTGACTCTAAAAAGACATGGCTTTCAAGTGTGACACCTGTGACACCCGTTTACATAACTTTTTCGTACGCGCCGACTATAATTAAGAGGGGTATATAGGGGCACCCTATTTTAGCCGGCAATTCCAAAAAAGTTGGTATAAGTGGTGTCACAGGTGTCACACTACAAACCGTTAAAAATACAAGCAGCTTATATTCAATTATTTGACATGAAAACATAAGCCGCAGAGCGTGACACCTGCACTTGAAAACAGCTATTTCCACGCTGAAAAAAAGTGCAGGAAATTACCCTCTTCCAACACCAATTTCCTACGTTTGAAAAAGCACGGAAATTACATCAAAACCCGGTATAGGTGTCACACTTTACGGGCATCGCAAAAGTATCATATATTTACAATCATCCATTCTTCAACCCTTCCACAACCCGCTTTATGGCGACAAACAACCCTTGCACAACCCGCCATACGCCGACGGACAACCCTTATACCTGCCGCACTCTCGCCCGGGCTTATTTCCCCGACACCCGCCCCGACTGCGCCGTGCGCCGCCTGCACTGCCGGATTAAAGCCGGCATCTCATCTCTGCAGAGATGACCACCTCATCTTCACAGAGATGACACCCTCATCTCTACAGAGATGACACCCTCATCTTCACAGAGATGACCACCTCATCTCTACAGAGATGACACCCTCATCTTCACAGAGATGACACCCTCATAAAAGCTTTTATTTAGCACCCCCTTCTTTGCCGTGCTGTGCCGCATACTCGGTGGGCGACACGCCGAAATGGTCTTTGAAGGCCGACGAGAAGGAGATGACATTGCCGAAGCCCACGCGCTCGGCTACTTCCGAGACGTATTGTTTGCCTCTGCCGCTCAAGAGCAGCTTGGCGGCTTGCTGCAGGCGCACGTTGCGGATGAAGCTGCGTGTGGTCTGGTTGGTGAGTTCTTTCATTTTGCGGTGCAAGTGCACGCGGCTAAGGCCCACTTCGTCGGCAATCATCTCCACGGTGAGCGACGGGTCGCCCAAATGCTCGTTGACAATCTTGACGATGCGTTCCAAGAGCTTGTCGTCGGGCGATTGCAGCTCCATCTTGTCCAAACGGTCTTCTTGCGACTGCTGCCCGGTGTAGATGTTCTTGAGCTGTTCACGCTCGTGGATGAGGTTGGAGACGGTTTTTTGCAGGATGTCCATGTTGAACGGCTTGGTGATGTAGGCGTCGGCTCCCGTGCCCAATCCCTCCAAGTTCTCCTTGTCGCCGGCTTTGGCCGTGAGCAACACGACAGGGATGTGGTTGTAGTTTACGTGCTGTTTTATCTTGCTGCTGAGTGTCAATCCGTCCATGCCGGGCATCATCACGTCGCTGATGACAAGGTGCGGGCACAGCGCTTGAATGGAGGCCCAGGCTTCTTTCCCGTCGCGGCACTCGGTTACTCGGTATTTCTGCCGTAGCTCGCCTGCTACGTAACGGCGCGTTTCATCGTCGTCTTCGGCTATCAAGACATGGTATTTGCCCCGCTCGGAGGGCTTGGCCTCGCCGGATGTTTCCACTGCCGGGAGGGCTGCGTCGGGCCGGTGTTGAACAGGCGCTCCGCTCCCGTTCAGCTCGGCCGGCTTTAAATGGGCTTTGCCTAAGGGCAGCCGCACGGTGAAGCGGCTGCCCGAACCTTCGGGATTGTCGTCCACACGGATGGTGCCGTGGTGCAGTATCACCAAGGAGTGGGTAAGGTGCAGGCCGATGCCGGTACCCGGTTTTGCATTGTTCAAATCGTTGTGTATTTGGTAGAAGCGGCTGAATATCTGTGCTTTTTCTGCATCGGGGATGCCGATGCCGTTGTCGGTCACGCTTATTTCCACGTAGTGGCCGAGGGGGTTGTCTGCTGTCAGGCTCGTATCTTCGCCCGTGGCGAGTTGCAAAAGGACGGTGCCGCCATCGGGGGTGTATTTGAAGGCGTTGTACAACAGGTTGAGCACAATCTTGTCGAAGTTGGCGGGGTCCACGTAGACATTCACCGCTTCGCAAGTTGTGAGATACTTGTAATCGAACTGTTTGACGCCGGCTTGTTCCCACAGGGTTTCATAGAGGTCTTTCAGGTAGGAAACCATCTCGACTTCGCTGAACTTGAGCTGCATCTGGCCTTTGTCTATTTTGCGGATGTCCATGAGTTGGTTTACCAACTTGAGCAGGCGGTCGGCGTTGCGGTAGACGGTGTGGTACAATTTATTGCGTCCGGCGTCTTTGTCCATGGCCAGCAACTTTTGGACAGGGGAGATAATAAGGGAGATGGGCGTGCGTATCTCGTGGGCGATGTTGATGAAGAACTGCAGCTTGGCCTCGTTGATTTCCCGCTCATGGGCGGCCACGAGCCTTTGCTGCTTCCGCTTGTAGTGGCGGCGCAATATCCATACGGTGTAGTATATGACCGCCAAGGCCAAGACCACGTAGAGTGTCTTGGCAAGCGCCGAGGCATACCAAGGCGGACGCACGGTGACGCGCAGTGTCTTCACCCGGGAGGCTACCCCGTGGTTTTCCGCCTTGACCTGCAGCCGGTAATCGCCGGCCGCCAAGTTGCTGAAAGAGATGCTGCTGTTGCCGGGCAGAAGCGTAATCCATTCGTTGTCGTTCACGGCGTAGGAGTAGATAATGTGGCCGGGGTCGTAGAGCTCGCCTACGGTAAATTCAATGCTGAAGGAGTTGTCTGTGTAGGCAAGGGAGAACTTGCCGGCATCGTTTACCACTGTCTTCACGATGGGCCGTCCGCCCGAGAGGGTGGCTTGGGTGATGGCTTTGTTGTTGATGTAGAAGTCGGAAACGGATACTTCGGGCTCTTGCACGACCGTGTTCACTTCTTCGGGACGGAAATAGGTGATGCCGTTGTTGCCGCCCAAGTATACCGTGCCGTCGGCGTCGATGAACGTGGCTCCACGGTTGAACTCGTTGCCCTGCAAACCGTCGCTCTCGTAGAAGTTGACACATTCATGGGTGCGGGTGTCGAACTTGCACAGCCCGCGGTTGGTGCCCAACCACAGCTTGCCGTCTTCCGAGGCCGAGATGCTGCGTATGGTGTTGCTGCACAAACCGTGGCTTGTGGTGTATAAATCTGTGGCGCCGGTTTTTATGTTCATACAGACCAACCCGTCGATGGTGCCTACCCAGAGCGTGTCGGGTGAGGCTTGGTAGAGGGCATGGATTACCTGTCCGTTGAGCAGCTTTTTGGTGCCCCATTGTGTGAGATAGCTGTTTTTCTTCAAGTCGAGACAAAACAAGCCGTCGTAGGTGCCTATGAAAAGCTTTCCGTCGGGGGCGTATTCTAAGCAATTGACGGCATAGTTGCTCAGCAAGTCGACCTTGGCGGAATCGATTATGTTGTAATCGACGATTTCTTCCGTGTTCAAATTCATGCGGAACAGTCCTTCTCCCATGGTGCCTATCCATACATGTCCCCGCCTGTCTTGCACCAAACTGCTGATGCGCCGTACATACTCTCCTTGCCCGTTGACCAACTGCCGCATGTAGGTGCATTGTCCGGTTGCCGGGTTGAAACGGGCCAATCCTCTTTTGTACGAACCTATCCACAGGGTGTGGCGGCTGTCTTCCAATATGCACATTACCGTGGGCGGTACCTGCCCGGGTGCATAGTGCCGGCTTTGTCCCGAGGCCATGTCGACGGCATAAAGGCCGTCGTTGTCGGTTCCCACCCAAAAACGGCCGTCGTGTGCCTTGCAGATGCTCCACACGGGGTTGGAACCTATTAAATCATGCCGGCTGTGTCCGTACCCTATGGTGTGGAAACCTGTCGAGGCGAAGGGCACCACCACAACGCCTTTCTGGTAAACGCCCAACCAGAGGTTGCCCAAGCGGTCGTACAGCATGGAGCCTATTTTCACTTTCTTGAAATCGAAGGTGGGGATGTCCAATTCATAGTCGGAAAGTGCATGCGTGTCGGGACAATAGATTTTCAGGCCGTACCCGTCCGTGCCTATGCAGAGTTTGTGTTCTCCGGGAATGTAGGTCAATGTATTCACGGGAATGGATGTGTCGATTTCTTGGAAGGTGCCTTCCTTGTAATGCCACAGACCGATGTCGAACCCACCTATGTACAGCCCGCCTTCACCGTCCATGCAAATGGCGGTGATGGGCGTCCATGCGTTCTGCTCCTTGAAATAGACGCTTGCCCGGTTCTCTTCATCATACCGGTAAAGTCCTTGGTTGGCCGTGATGATCCACACTTGCCGGTTCCCGTCTTCCAAGATGCCGTCGATGAAGCTGGGAGTGTATATTGTACTTCTTTGTCCTTGCATCTGCCCGTCCTTGACGTGGAATGTACCGTAACCCGAGGTGCCCACAAGCAGCTCGCCGTCATGCCGTTCGGCGATGCTGGTTACATGGGCGAATATCTGCCGGCCATCGTGAATCAAGGGGATGTCTTGGAAACTGTCTGTGGGGGGATCGTACAGTTGCAGCCCGTAAATGGTGCCTATCCACAGGCGGTTATTACTGTCTTGGAACATGGTTTGTACATAGTCGGCCGCCAAGGAGGTGGAATCGCTCCTGTTGTTCTCGTAATGCTTGAATTTCACGCCGTCATAGCGCGTCAAACCCCCTTCGGTGCTGGAAATCCATACCCTGCCTTTGTAGTCCTGCAGAATTTGCGAGGTGGAACTGTTTGACAGCTCGTTGCCTGCACTTAGCAGCCTGTAGGATTGTGCATGGAGGCTGCCGGCGCATAGCAGGAAAAACAGAATCAGCTTTGTTTTCATAAGTCTGGCATTAGATTGGCATGACAAATATAGTTCTTTAAACTGAAAATGATGCCGGCCAACGGAAAAAACAACAATTTTTTCCATCACTTTTTTCTATCCAAACCAATGAAAAGGAAGCACTTATTGTGTTTATTTACATTGTAGTGAGAAGGTGTTGGAGGGGTGGGGCATTATTCATTTGAAAGCGCCTCGTAGACGGCCGATTGGATGCGGCCGCGTATGTCGAGCCGCGAGAGCTTGGTGTTCCAAGAATCGGGATAGGTGCGGTTGCTTAAGAACACATATACCAACCCGTTGTCAGGATCTACCCAAGCACAAGTGCCGGTAAAGCCTGTATGCCCGTAGGTGGTGGCGGGTGCCTCGTCGCAACAAGGGCCGGTGCCGGGACGTGTGTCGGGCTTGTCGAAGCCCAATCCGCGCCGGCTGCGGGTGGAGACTTTGGTGGTGAAAAGGCGGCAGGTCTCTTCACTGAAGTATCGCTTCCCGTCTATCTCTCCGCCGTTGAGCAGCATCTGGTAGATATGGGCCACCTCTTGTGCATTGGAGAATAATCCGGCGTTGCCCGACACACCGCCCAAGAACGCGGCCGACTCGTCGTGTACATAGCCTTGCAATGTCACTTTCCGCAAGAACGGGTCTTTTGACGACGGAACAATCTCGTCGCGCGGCAGGAAACGCAGCGGCAGGTAGCCCGTGTGCGTCAGCCCCATGGGGATGTAAAACTCCCGCGCAAGATACTCGTCCATGGGCATGCCGGTAATGGTCTCCACTACTTGCTGCAGCAGGATGAAGCCCACGCAGCTGTAGCGGTAACGTTTGTCTTTGAGCGGTGTGTCTAAAATCTTTTGCAGGTAGGTATCCTTGAAACTGCGGTGCAACCAAAGGCTGTCGGACACTTCCATGGTGTATTCATCCGTAGGCACGGCCGAGGTGAGTCCCTCGATGAAACGGAACGACGGGTTGGCCCACGTCTGGCGTGCCGTGCGCGCGGTGTGCGACCGGTCGGGGCGGCTCTTGAAGAGCGTGCCGGTGTAGCTATCCTTGTCAATGGCTTCCAAGTAGAAAAGGATGGTGGCGGGCAATCCCGATTGGTGGAAGAGCAGGTCCTGCAAGGTGATGTTCCGCTTGTCAGTGCCTTTGAAGCGCGGCAAGTAGTCGCCGAGACGGTCGGTAAGCTTCAAGCGGCCGTCGTCATAGAGTTTCATGACGGCAAGCAGGGTGGCGGTGGTCTTGGTGAGCGAGGCGATGTCGTAGACGTCACTAATCAGTACAGGTTGTTCCGTTTCTCCTGCCGCCGCACCGCCTGTATGCGTGCCGAAAGCCTTGTGGTAGACGGGCTGCCCGTCTTTCAACACGATGACTTGACAGCCGGGGTAGGCACCTTGGTCAACGCCCTCTTGGGCGATGGTGTCTATCTTGGCCAACTTCACTGCGTCTATGCCGGGAACTTCCACTGTGGGCCCCACGGTCAAAGCTGCCTTGCCCTCCTTGGCTTCGGCTGCCGCGCCGTCGGCTTCGCTTGCCATCTCTTCACAGACTGCCGGCGCGCCGATACTTATGCCTGCGCCTGCAGGAATCCACGTGCCTATGGCAGCCGAAAGAAAGCCGTCGGCCACGGCTTCCCCGCAGACAATCCGCGCCGCCCCGCGTTGCACCGCTTCTTCGGCGGAATGGCCAAGCAGGGTGGCGGTAGTACGGGTTAAGCCCTCGCCTAAAGTGGCGGCTTGCTTGTCGGTGGTAAAGAGGATGTTCACTGTGGGAACGTCGGGCAGGTGGCCGGTGAAAAAGCCGGTATATGGGGCTAAGTTGGTTTCGGTGATGCTAACCAATACACAGGGATAGGCCGACAGCTTGGCTTTCAACGTTTCGTAGGCTTTGGCCGGCTGCCCTGCAGGGAGTTGGAACGCTACCGGACGGATATGCTCCGAAAGCGCTTCTATGAAAGGCTTGGCCTTGGCTGCCGGTCCTATGTGCAACACGGCCACTTCCTGCACGGTGGAGTCGAGCGGCAACACTTGCGGCTCGTTTCCGATGGCGGTGATGGCGGCAGCGTGCAGGCGGTCAATCAAGTCGCGCGTGTAGGGGGCGTCGACGCGCTCTTTCAGCCCCGCGGGGTTGACGCGTGGTGTTTGGGAGAGTCCCAACGCGTATTTGTAGGTAAGTACTTTGCGGCACTTCTGCTCCACGGTCTTCTCGTCCAACTCGCCTTGCTTTACCGCTTTTACGACCGATTCCAATTCGGCTTGAATGTTTTGCGGCACCAACAGCAGGTCGTTGCCGGCTTGCAGGGCGGCCAAGCAGAGGGAACTGTGACCGGCCACGCCTTTCATGGCGAGGGCGTCGGTGAAGATGAGTCCTTGGAACTGTAGCTCATCGGTCAGGAGGCCGGTGACGATGTTGTGCGACAGCGAGGAAGGCAATCCCGCCTCGGGTTCCAAGGCAGGCACGGCCAAGTGTCCCACCATGATGCCGCTCATGCCGGCCTTGATGGCATGTTTGAAGGGATACAGCTCGATGCTGTCTAACCGTTCGCGCGTGAAGGGAAGCGTAGGCAGCGCTTTGTGCGAGTCTACTTCGGTATCGCCATGGCCGGGGAAGTGCTTGCCCACGGAGAGCACGCCGCCCGCTTCCAAACCGGTGGCGTAGGCGATGACTTTATCGGTGACGTTCTGCGTGAGTTCGCCGAAGGAGCGCACGTTGATGACGGGGTTCTTGGGGTTGATGTTCACGTCGGCCACGGGCGAGAAGTTCACCTGCACGCCCACTTCACGGCACTCGCGGGCCATCTCCTTGCCATATTCGTTGAGGAGGCTGTTGTCGCGTATGCAGCCCAACACGGCGTTCTTGGGGAAGACGGGCGTTCCTTTGAGCCGCATGGAGAGTCCCCACTCGCCGTCGAAGGTAATCATCAAAGGTATCTTGGCCACCTGCTGCGCCTCGTTGGTCAAGTCCACTTGGTTCTCTATCTGTCCGCCCGAAAAGAGCAGCCCGCCTACGTGGTACTGCCGCACTACTTTCTGCAGCAAGGTGCGGTTGGCTTTGTCTTTCTGCGGGGCGATGGTGAAGATGAAAAGTTGCCCCACGCGCTCCTCGAGCGTAAGTTGCTCCATGACGGAGTCCACCCATTGCCGGCATGCTTCCTTGTCGGCAATGTTTTGGAGTATCATCGGTTCGACCGGTGGCAACACTTCGGGCAGGGCGGGGTGGCGTTGCGCGTCCGAGGCGAAATGGCCGCAGCAGCCCCAAAGCAAGACGAACAAGAGAAGGAGCCTTTTCATGGTGTGGTGTCGTTTTTTAATCGGGGGTTATATATTATATATGGTGTATGGAACTGCTTTTAAACTGTTTTCATCGGGGTGAGAGCGTCAGCTGCATCTCCCCCACAAAGACGCCGTTCTTGCCGGTGTGCAGCACGGGGATGCATTTGCCCCCGGCGTTGAGACACTGTACGGGCTTCTCCATGTAGGTGTGGCTGTGTCCGCCAAGTACAAGGTCGATGCCGGTTGTTTCAGCCACCAACCGCCTGTCGCCCACACTGTCGTCTTTTAAAGAGATGCCTATATGCGAGAGGCATACCACCACGTCGCACCGTTCCTGCTCCCTTAACGTGTCTATCACAACTTGCGCTACCTCCTCCGGCTCATGGTACACCACGCCTTGGTACTTGTCGGCCTGTACCAGCCCCTCCAAAGCGGGGCCAAGACCGAACACGCCGATGCGCAGCCCGTCGCGCTCCAACACGGTATAGGGCTTCACGATGCCCTCGAGGGGCGTGTCGGTGAAGTCGTAGTTGGCGCACACCACGGGGAACGCGGCCATGCGGAAGAGGCGGGCCATGTTCTCCATACCGCAGTCGAACTCGTGGTTGCCGATGGCCATGGCGTCGTACCCCATGAGGTTCATCAGCTTCACTTCCACTTCCCCTTGGAAAAGGTTGTAGTAGAGCGTGCCTTGGCCGATGTCGCCGCAGTCGAAAAGCAGTGCGTCGGGGTGCGCCGTGCGGTACGCGCCTACCAAGGCCGCGCGGCGCAGCATGCCGCCCATGCCGGCGTCGGCTCCTGCCGACGCCTTGTCAATAGGCTCGACGCGGCTGTGCGTGTCGCTGGTGTGCAGTATGTAAAGCGTCTTTTCTTGCGCCGTCATGACGGTGCAGCAGCCTGTCAGCAGGAGTATCGACAATATGAAATAGGAATGTTTCATCGCTTAGGGTTGTTTGGTGGTGGATCCCTGCACGGTAATGCGCCCGTCTCTGCGCGAGGTGACGGGCTTGCCTGCGGCCGTAAGGGATTGGATGTAGTCCACGACCACGCCGCGCAAGGTGCAGCCGTCGAAACACTCCCTTTGTCCGGCTTCGCCGCAGGCGGTCATGCCGTCGTTTCCTTCGGCCACAAAGTCTATGGTGGCGATGGTGTAGAGACGGTCGGCTTCCACGGGTTTGCCGCCCACGGATGCCTGCCACAGTTCTCCCTGCCTGCCGATGACCAACTTCGCCCCGCTTATCCCTTGCCCGCCGGAGGCGGCTATTTGGGCGAAGAGCCGCGACAAGGTGTGACCGTCCATGGTGAGGATGCAGACGATGTTTTCGAAGGGCAGTATCTCGTAGATGTCGCCTAAAGTAACAGGACCTTGACTGAGCAGCGTGCGGATGCCCCCGAAGTTCACCAACCCCATGTCGACGGGCTTTCCGGCGAGCCGGGTGCCGGCGCCGCGCAACACGTCGGCAATCAAGTTGGAGAGCGGACTCTCGGGGTATCCGCGGTCGAGCGTCTCTTTTGCCGTACCTATGATAATATGTTGCAGGCTGTCCACCCGTGCCTTGTAGGGTGCCAATAAAGCGATGGCGTCGGAGTCGACGGCGGCGTCCCAAACACTGTCCACGGCTATGCGGCCGCCCTCGGCGCGCGTTACTTCGTAAGCGGGGCGGCAAGCGGTGAGCAGGAACAGGACAAGCAGGGCGGCTTGTAGAAGGCGCGGCGCGCGCACCCCGCCGGCTTTCGGCATGAACCTTGCAAGCAGGGCGTCTGTCGGCAAGAACAAGAAGTTGTGGTGTCCTCTTCTCATGAATCGTTTTTTTACCCCTACAAAGATAACGCTCTTTTGCCATTATACTGTCCCCCGGGACTGTTTTTCTTTGAATAAATGGCATAAAAATGGTTGAAGGACGTTCCGGCACAACCAAGCAAGCGGCGGGATGGACATGGTAAAATAAGAAGGGATGGTATTTATCTATAAAATAAAAAGCGGAAAGTTTTTGTCAGTCAAAACAAAAGATGTACCTTTGCAC
>JAJPYW010000116.1 GCA_021204715.1 Prevotellaceae bacterium | reverse complement strand
GCGTAGCGCAGTGCGAAGATTTGACGGAATGGTTGCGCCACCAAGCCCAAGCCCGATAACATTCGGCATCCCCATAGGACAAAACCATGAGCCTATCCGCACCCCTTGATGCAAGCCTTTGTGTAACATCGAAGCACGAAGCCGGAGGTTCGGGAGGAACGACCATATCCGGCGTAGTGCGTAGATGTGAAACAAAGGCCAATCCCCTGCCCCAACCACATCCGCCCCTCATCAACAGCGACAAGCCGGCGCTATCTTAACCCCACGAAACCTACTTGAAAAACACTTTTTGCCTGCAAAGCTCTTCATACACCGCCGGATGCAAAAAGTAACGCACATCCTTCCCCTCGGCCATGGCACGGCGGATAAACGTAGAGCTCACGTCGAACTGCGGATAAGAAACAAGCGACACCCCCGCAGGCAACGACGAGGCCTCAACCGGGTACCCCGGCCGCAAGTAAACAACTACCGGCACCTCGGCAAGAATACGCTCCGCCTCGTACCACCGCGGGAAAAGCCCCCAATTATCCGACCCTATGACAAGGTGGAACCGATGCTGCGGATACACGCGCCGCAAGGCATCGAGCGTGACCACCGTATAAGACGGCCGCGGCAAGCGGAACTCAAAATCGGAAGCCCGGAACTTGGCGTAGCCGGAAATAGCCAGCTCTACCAAACGCAGGCGGAAAGCATCGTCGAGCAACCCCTCGCCGCTTTTCAAAGGATTGCGCGGCGTCACCATGAACCACACTTCGTCCAATGCACAGTACTCGCACAAATAATTGGCCAACGCCAAGTGCCCCACATGCACCGGGTTGAACGAACCACTGAAAAGACCGATATCCATACGCGCGACCGTTGAAAGACTAACTGTTCAAGAACCCCGTAACCACCTGCAAAGCCTCCGCCTTGGCCCGCGCCAAGTCATCGTTCACAATGATGCGGTCGAACAAGGCCGCAAACGTCATCTCATACTCCGCCTTGGCAACCCTGCGCGCAATCATCTCGGCCGAATCGGTGCCACGAGAGGCCAACCTGCGGCGCAACTCCTCCACCGAAGGCGGCTGAATGAAAATAGAGAGCGCCCGCGCGCCGTAATAACGCTTCAAGTTGCAGCCCCCCACTACATCCACATCGAAGACAATGTTGTCGCCGGCGGCAAGTTCCCGCTCCACCTGCGCCTTGAGCGTGCCGTAAAAGCGGTCGGGATACACCTCCTGATACTCCAAGAACTCACCGGCCGCAATGCGCCGGCGGAACTCCCCGGGCGACAAGAAAAAATACTCCACCCCGTCACGCTCGGTGCCGCGCGGCGGACGGCTCGTGGCCGAAATGGAGAACTTCATGTTGACACCCGAGGCCAACAAATAGTTGATGAGCGTGGACTTGCCCGAACCCGAAGGCGCCGAAAAAATAATCAGTTTGCCCATAAGAATAAAAGAGTAAGCGGTAAAAAGAATATGATAAACCAAATCCCTAAAAAAACAACAAGATAGAAGCGCGTCACGGTCAACACTGTCAGCAGAACGAAGAACAAGCTACGCCCCCACCCTTGGCCACACAACTCGAAAAACAAGCGGGAACGACAAGCCCGTTGCAATCAACGCTGTCCGTTCTATAAGAACCCACCCCCGCGCCAACTACAGCACATTGAGCACCTGCTCCTTTATCTGCTCGAGCTCATCCTTCATCTGCACCACAATCTTCTGCATCAAGGCATGGTTGGACTTGCTGCCCAAGGTGTTGATTTCACGCCCCATCTCCTGCGCGATGAAGCCGAGCTTCTTGCCCTGCCCCGCGCCGCCGTCAAGCGTGGTGAGGAAGTAGGCCAAGTGGTTGCCCAAACGCTGCTTCTCCTCGTGCACGTCGAGCTTCTCGATGTAGTAAATGAGCTCCTGCTCCAAGCGGTTGCGGTCGTAGTCGGTGTCGAGCGTGTTGTGAAGTGCCTCCAAGATGCGCTCCTTTATCTTGCCCACCCGCTCCTTTTCGTAAGGCTCCAACGTGTCGAGCAAGCGGGCGATGTTGGCAATCTTCTCGCGGAAGGTCTTCTCCAAGGCAGCCCCCTCCTGCTTGCGGAACTCCACAAGCTGACGGAGGCTCTCGCCGGCAGCCGCGTGCACCACGCTCCACTCCTCTTCGGCGAGTTCCGGGCTGTCGTTCTTCACCATGACATCGGGCAAGCGCAAGAGCGTGGCAAACCAGTCGGAAGGCTCTGGAATACCCGTGGCGGCGGCCATCTCCTTGATGCCTTTATAGTATGCCTCGATGAGCCCGCGGTTCAGGGGAGCCGCCGGCAGCGCCTCCTCTTTCTTCTCTATCCAAAGGGTGAAATCGACCTTGCCCCGCTCCAAGGCACGCGTTATCTCGCCGCGTATCTCCATCTCCTTCTCCCTGTATAGAGGCGCCATGCGCACCGATAAATCCATGGCTTTACTGTTGAGCGATTTGATCTCTATGGTGACCTTCTTGTCGGGCAAATCCACGGTGGTCTTGCCGTAACCCGTCATTGACTGTATCATAATGCTTATTAAGTTTTGTGCAAATTTACGGTATAATTTTAATTACT
>JAJPYW010000086.1 GCA_021204715.1 Prevotellaceae bacterium | reverse complement strand
TTTAGACTGTATACTCTTTGCTCAGGAGTCTCTTGGGCTCTGAGATGTGTATAAGAGTCATGTCCTACATTTTATCTATTTTTACGTATATCTCTACCGCAATTCGGGCTAATTGTGCTATCTTTGTTTTATTAAATCATTAGCTTCACTTATAAACATAGAGCCATGAGAAAAATCCTTTGCAGCTTGACGCTATTTGCGGCAGTCGGTCTGCTTGCTCCCGCTGTAACTGCGACGGCACAAACTACGGGCGACAGCCATTCACGTTTCGAGGCAGGCAAGGGCACCTTCCTGCTCGATGGCCAGCCACTGGTGATCAAGGCCGCCGAACTTCACTATCCACGTATTCCCAAACCTTATTGGGACAACCGCATCAAACTCTGCAAGGCATTAGGTATGAACGCTGTTTGCCTCTATGTATTCTGGAATCAGCACGAGCCGCGGCCGGGTGAGTTTGACTTCACAGGGCAGAACGACTTGGCCGAGTTCTGCCGTTTGTGCCAAGCCAACGACATGTACGTCATTCTACGTCCGGGACCATACGTGTGCGCCGAGTGGGAGATGGGCGGACTGCCTTGGTGGCTCTTGAAGAAGAAAGACATCCGCCTGCGCGAGGCCGATCCTTATTTCATGGAGCGCGTAGCCCTCTTTGAACAGGCTGTGGCCGGGCAGGTAGCGCAACTGACCATTGATAACGGCGGCCCCATACTGATGGTGCAAGTAGAGAACGAATATGGTTCCTACGGAGAGAACAAGGAGTACATTTCGCAGATAAGGGACATCGTGCGCGCGGGCTTTGGCGACATCACGCTGTTCCAGTGCGACTGGTCGTCGAACTTCACGCTTAACGGTTTGGACGACCTGCTCTGGACCATGAACTTCGGCACGGGTGCCAACATTGACCAACAGTTTGAGCGGCTGAAGGAATTGCGCCCCGACAGTCCCTTGATGTGTTCGGAGTTCTGGAGCGGATGGTTTGACAAATGGGGTGCCAACCACGAGACACGCCCCGCCGAAGATATGATCGCTGGCATTGACGAGATGCTTTCCAAAGGCATATCATTCAGTCTTTACATGACACACGGAGGCACCAACTGGGGACACTGGGCCGGTGCCAACTCACCGGGTTTCGCCCCCGACGTGACCTCTTACGACTACGATGCGCCCATCAGCGAGTCGGGCCAGACCACACCCAAGTACTGGCAGCTGCGCAAGACTTTATCGGGCTATATGTATGGCAAGAAGTTGCCAGCCGTGCCCGCCACCATCAAGTCTGTCGCCGTGCCGACATTCAACTTCACCGAAGTGGCGCCGCTTTTCAGCAACCTTCCTGAGGCCAAGCACGACCACGACATCCGCACCATGGAGGACTACGACCAAGGCTTCGGCTCCATTCTTTACCGCACCACCTTGCCCGGACTTTCCACACCTTCGCTGCTCACTGTGAACGAAGCGCACGACTACGCCCAAGTGTTCATTGACGGGAAGTACATAGGCAAGATTGACCGGCGTAACGGCGAGAAGCAGTTGCTTCTGCCTGCCTGTGCCAAGGGTGCCACGCTCGACATCTTGGTGGAGGCGATGGGACGCATCAACTTCGGACGCGCCATAAAGGACTATAAAGGCATCACCCAAAATGTGCAGGTATCGGTGGATATTGACGGCCGCGCTTTTACCTGCGACTTGAAGGACTGGGAAGTGTACAACATTGAAGATGCCTACGAGAATTATCAAAACATGACCTTCCAGCCTCTCACATCCCTCACCACCGATGATGGCCAGCGCCTGCCGGGTTGCTACCGCGCCACATTCAACGTGAGCAAGCCGGGCGACACCTTCTTGAACTTCGAGACATGGGGGAAGGGATTGGTGTACGTGAACGGACACGCCATGGGGCGCATCTGGGAGATTGGCCCGCAACAGACGCTCTACATGCCGGGGTGCTGGCTGAAGAAAGGTGAAAACGAGATATTGGTATTCGATGTCATCGGCCCGCGCGAAACCAAATCGGAAGGTCTCAAAGAGCCGCTTTTGGACCAGTTGCTTGTAAAGAAACCGCTCACACACCGCAAGGAGGGGCAGACATTGGATATTTCCGATGAAAAGGCTGTTTATCACGGCAGCTTCCAACCGGGTAACGGGTGGCAAGAGGTAAATTTCGATACGCCCGTAACCGGCCGGTACATTTGCTTGGAGGCTTTGAACGCCCAAGACGGCGGTGAAGTGGCTTCTGTTGCAGAAATGTACCTGCTCGATGAAAACGGCGTGCGCCTCTCGCGCGAGCCGTGGACGGTGGATTATGCCGACAGTGAGGATGTGTCGCGCGTGAACTGCTCGGCCGACAAACTCTTCGACCTGCAGGAGTCTACTTACTGGAGCACAGCAAAGGGCGCGCCCTATCCGCATGCCGTGGTCATCGACTTGGGTGCCACGCATACTCTGACAGGGTTGCAATACCTGCCGCGCATGGAGAGCGAGGTGCCCGGCGGCATCAAGGAATTTAAAGTGTACGTAAAGCAGGAGACGTTCAAGTATTGAGCGGCGCTGCTTCTATTATATATAAGGTATATAT
>JAJPYW010000254.1 GCA_021204715.1 Prevotellaceae bacterium | reverse complement strand
TTACCATCGGCACGTTGTCTTGGCGGCACCCGTTGCCTTTAAAGCCGTCGCATCGTCGGGGTGCGGTAAAAGTACGTTGACAAGCTGTATGCCAACGGCTCCTTGTCATACACATTACCCGAAGTGGACATGAAGTTGAATGACAGTCGACAAATTCCTGCCTTTTAAACTTTATCCTCAATAATTATAGGCTGAGCCATAATTACCGGTCTTTTTTTATGATAAAGTGGCCGTGTCTCCTCGTCTTTTGTAAAGTTCTTCTACCGGTGTTGCAGGTGACAACGATTTCGTGCTTTGGATTATCGCGCCATTTGCGGCGCTTATTATGTCGCGCACGACAGCTGTAATTCATTTGCATGAAATGGGAGGTTTGGCAAGCACCGGTTTTTCTGTGTCACCGGGCGTGCTTTTTTTAAGCTGCTTGGTATGAACGGATTGCGATGATTTTGTGAAAGGCGCCGTGACGGGCGTGACACCGGTGACATCGTTTTGTATAATGATTATATATCTTGTCGTAAAAATAGAGGTACCCTTATAAGGGGTACCTAATTAATACGACAATTACGTGGGGATTATACAAAATCGTTGTCTCGGTGTCACCCTGCCACAGGCGGGTTTCCCGGCTGTTGTGTTTTATTACCTTAACAGCAGATTCTTCGCAGGGGAAGGATTTGGAAATGCCCGTTTTTTTGCTTATATTTGTACTGTTGATGAAGGCTGTATATGCCTTGTCAAGAAGCCTCCTTGACAGGAAAATGGGCAGAAACATTGAAAAAGAGGGGGAGGGATGAATTTTATTTTATACTTTTGCGTGCAAATGATTTGTTGCTTGGTATGAGCGAAGAATTTGACAAGCCCCAAGAGGAGCCTCACAAGGCGGTAGAGGGATTGAACAAGTCCGGAGAGGGAGTGGACACGCCGCTGCCTGCGGAAGGTGCCGATGCTTCTGCAGAAGATCTTGATATATCTGCAGAAGATGCTGATGCGTCTGCGGAAGAAGCGGTTGGCGGGGGACACTCGGACTACAACCCGGTCTATGTGACTGATGCGAATGTGCACCAGCTGAGCGGCATGTACCAGAACTGGTTCTTGGATTACGCCTCGTATGTGATATTGGAGCGGGCCGTGCCCCACATCATGGACGGCTTGAAGCCGGTGCAGCGGCGCATACTGCACTCCATGCGCCGCATGGAGGACGGACGCTACAACAAGGTGGCCAACATCGTGGGGCACACCATGCAGTTTCACCCGCACGGCGACGCCAGCATAGGCGACGCGTTGGTGCAGTTGGGGCAGAAGGAACTGCTGATTGATTGCCAAGGCAACTGGGGAAACATCTTGACGGGCGACAGCGCGGCGGCGCCGCGTTACATCGAGGCACGCCTGTCGAAGTTTGCTTTGGAAGTGGTGTTCAACCCCAAGACCACGGAGTGGAAGCTTTCCTACGACGGGCGCAACCGGGAGCCTGTGACCTTGCCCGTGAAGTTCCCCTTGCTGCTTGTGCAAGGGGTGGAGGGCATCGCCGTGGGGCTTTCTTCAAAGATATTGCCGCATAACTTCAACGAGCTGTGCGACGCGGCGGTGAGCTACTTGCACGGCAAGGAGTTCCGCCTGTATCCCGACTTCCAGACGGGGGGCTTGGTGGATGTGTCCAAATATAACGACGGGGAGCGGGGCGGCTCGGTAAGGGTGCGCGCCAAGATAGAGAAGGTGGACAACCGTACCTTGGCCATACGCGCGATTCCTTACGGCAAGACGGTGGCTTCGGTGTGCGACAGCATCGTGAAGGCCATCGACAAGGGGAAGATAAAGGCGCGCAAGGTGGAGGACTTGACATCGGGCAGCGTGGAGATATTGGTGCATTTGGCTCCGGGTGTGTCGTCGGACAAGACCATCGACGCGCTCTATGCTTTGACCGAATGTGAGGTGAGCGTGTCGCCCAACTGCTGTGTCATCGACGGACGCAAGCCTCATTTCCTCACGGTGAGCGACGTCTTGCGCAAGTCGGTGGACAACACGCTCGTGTTGCTGCGCCGCGAATTGGAGATACGCAAGGGTGAGATTCAAGAAGAACTGCACTTCGCCTCTTTGGAGCGGGTGTTCATAGAGGAGCGCATCTACAAAGACAGGGAGTTCGAGCAGGCGCCTACGGTGGACGCCGCCTGCGAGCACATCGACGACCGCCTTACACCTTATTATGTTACTTTCATCCGCGAGGTGACCAAGGAGGATATATTGAAGTTGTTGGAGATACGCATGGCGCGTATCACGAAATACAACGCTGACAAGGCCGAGGAGCAGATGGCGCGCATGCGCGAGGACATTGCCGAGATTGACCGCCACCTTTCAGACATTGTGGAGTACACCGTGCAGTGGTTCCGCTCGCTCAAAAAACGCTACGGCAAGGCTTACCCCCGGCGCACGGAGCTGCGCAGCTTCGACACCATAGACTCTTCGAAAGTGGTGGAGGCCAACCAGAAGCTTTACGTGAACCGGGCCGAGGGCTTTATAGGCACCGGGCTGAAACGCGACGAGTTCGTGGCGGGCTGTTCCGACTTGGACGACGTGATTG
>JAJPYW010000175.1 GCA_021204715.1 Prevotellaceae bacterium | reverse complement strand
GTCTGGTACTCAATCTCCTTGCTCAACCAGTCGTACTCGCGGTTGTTGCGCACGTTGTCCTGCTGCTGCTTGTATTTCTCAATGGAATCCTGCGCCGCCTTGATTTTCACATTTTCGTTGGCTATTTCAGCCTTCAAGTCGGCCACTTCAGCCTTGATACGCTCTATGCGGGTGCCAAGTCCGGCAATCTCGTCTTCCAAATCCTGCACTTCCAAGGGAAGCTCGCCACGCAGCGTCTTGATCTCGTCTATTTTAGAGAGCATCGTCTGGAGCTGGTAGAGTGCTTGCAACTTCTGCTCTACGGTAAGGTCCGTAGCATCTTTCTTTACTTCTTTGGCCATTTTCGTTGTTTGTATCTATATTATAACCTTTTCTTTGACTGAATGGATGGTGTTCCCCGTTCCTGCCGGCACCGTGCGGCACGCGGCCGGCACTGTGTCTACAACAAGTAGTTCACCGGATTGGTGTTTACCCTTGAGAGCCTCACGGCCAAGCCGGGGAATGTTTCGCGTAGGAACGTGTAGAGCAATTCCTTGGTGTACTGCTCGCTCTCGTAATGCCCTATCTCGGCCAGCAACATGCCCGTGCCTTCCACGTTGAAATACTCGTGGTACTTCACCTCGCCGGTCAAGAACACATCGGCTTTTTGGCGCACGGCCACCGGCAGCAAGTAGGCGCTTGCGCCCCCGCAAAGGGCCACACGCTTTATTTTCCTTCCTGTCAAGCGGCTGTGGCGCACGCATCCCGCGCTGAACACCTCTTTCATGCGGTGCAAGAAAGCCGGCTCGGTCTCCGCCTGCGACAGCTCGCCTATGACGCCCTCGCCGGCTTCACCGTTCCAAGGGCCTTCCTTGGGCTCGAGCACACGCACGTCTTCCAAGCCTATCTTCCCGGCAATCTTGAAGTTGACGCCGCCGGGCGCGTTGTCCAAGTTGGTGTGGGCCGAATAGACCGCCACGTTGTGCTTGATGGCCGTGAGAATACAACGCTCCACCACGTCTTTTCCCGTAATGGACTTACATCCTTTGAAGATAAGCGGATGGTGGGAGACTACCAAGTTGTATCCTCCCGTTACCGCCTCTTCCATCACCTCTTCGGTTACGTCGAGACACAATAAAGCCCCTGTCACTTCCACCTCCGGCAATCCCACTTGCAGTCCTGCATTGTCAAAGCTGTCCTGCAAAGCGAGAGGCGCGAAACGTTCAAGGGCACCGATAACATCCTTTACTTTCACTTGCCACAAAATATTTGACCGCAAAGGTACGCATTATCGCTGAATAAGCAGCGCGCCCCGCTTCCAATTGGCAGCTACTTTTACTTTTTTTAGTACGAAAGCCCTGCTGCCTGTTTGCATAGCCGGCATTATAGGGTTATCTTTGTGGCAGAATGAATGGCAGCCACCATACCGCAGACATGGCACCCACAGGGGCTTTCATGCCCTTGTTGCCGGCCGAATGGGCTCCGCAAAGCGGGGTACAGCTGACGTGGCCCCATGCGGAAACCGACTGGGCCTATATGCTCGACGCCGTGCAAGATTGCTTCATGCGGATAGCCCGGGAGATTGCCCCGCGCGAACAGCTGCTCATTGTCACCCCCGAACCGGAAGCGGTGGCACGGCAGCTGAACGGCACCGTCTGCATGGAGAACGTGCGTTTCCTGCGCTGCCCCACCAACGACACGGGGGCGCGCGACCACGGCGCCATCACCTTGCTTGAAGCGGACGGGCCTGCCCTGCTCGACTTCACCTTCAACGGCTGGGGACTGAAATACCCCGCCGCGAAGGACAACCTCATTACCCGCCGCGCCGTCAGCGCCGGCGCGCTTCAAGGAAGGTACGTGAACTGCTTGGACTTCGTGCTTGAAGGCGGTTCCTTGGAGAGCGACGGTTGCGGCACGCTGCTCACCACCTCGCGCTGCCTGCTCTCGGCAAACCGCAACGACGGCTTGGACAAGGAGGCGATAGAGCGGCGCCTGCTCGACACCTTGCACCTGCAAAGGGTGCTGTGGCTCGATTACGGTTACTTGGCAGGCGACGATACCGACAGCCACATCGACACCTTGGCCCGCTTCTGCCCGGCGGACACCATTGCTTACGTGCGGTGCTGCGACACGGCGGATGAACATTACGAAGAGCTAAGGCAAATGGAGGCGCAACTCCACAGCTTCCGCACCTTGCAGGGCAAGCCTTACCGCCTGCTGCCCCTGCCCATGCCAAGTACAATTGAAGCAGACGGGGAACGGCTGCCCGCCACATACGCCAACTTCCTTGTAGTGAACGGCGCCGTGCTCTACCCCACGTACAGGCAGCCTGCCAAAGACCGCTTGGCAGGCGAAGTGTTGCAATCGGCCTTTCCCAAGAGGGAGATAGTGGGCATAGACTGCACGGCACTCATCCACCAGCACGGGTCGCTGCACTGCGTGACCATGCAATATCCGCAAGGGGTGCTGCAAGGGAAAGGGAACGGCGCGTGCCTAAGCTGACGCAGATAAGAAGAGAGAACGGGCGGTGTGGAAATGAAGAGGAGGTATATATATAATAAGGTATAAGATAGGAGCCGGTATTATATATATAAGGTATAGAT
>JAJPYW010000232.1 GCA_021204715.1 Prevotellaceae bacterium | reverse complement strand
TGGGCGCGTATGTAGCGCATCACGTAGGCGATGCCGCAACTGGCCATCATCATGCCGGGGGCTACCAAGGCCTCCCCAACCACCAAGGTGTCGCCCACCAAGCTGTAAAGCTGCTGCACGGCCCGAGTGCTCTGAGGGGTTATCTGCCGCCCCGCGGCGATGAAGCTCATGCCTGCGGCGAACTCGGCGGCAATGTTGGGGATGACGTAAAGGAACTGCCCTTCGGCACCCATGGCTTCGGCTACTTTGTCGGTGGTGAAGTTGGCCGCGTCGCTCACGAGTATCTGCTTGCCAAGGTCTACAGTGCCTTTTATCTCGCCCAAGACGAGCGGCATCAACCATGGCTTCACGGCCAAGACGATGATATCGGCGCCTTTTACGGCGGCCACGTTGTCGGTGGTGGTTACAACAGAGGGAAATGCTTGCTGCAGCGCGGCCAAGGTCTGCTCGTTCTTGTCGGCCACCTGAATGGTCTCCAACTTGCCGCTTTTCGCCCAGCCGCGGACAAGGGCGCCGCCCATGTTCCCGGCTCCTATTACTGCTATTTTCATTGTGCTTGTTATTTATTGATCGAAGGCAAAAGTAGCCCAATATCCTTGCACGAGCAAGCATCGGACAAATTATTTTAATTCATTACACGAAATTTGACCGTTACTCTTTAAATGGCTAATTTCGCACGTCAAACAACGAATACCTGCAACGATTTAAAACAACAACGTATGAACTTCCACATTACATACCCCGAGAACGAAGGGGGCATGAACGAGCGCGTCAGAAGGCTGCGCCGGCAGAGCTTGGAAACGCCCGCCACGCTCACCATAGAGCGCGCGCTCATAGAAACGGCGTTCTACAAGGAGAACTACGGCAAGATGCCAGTCTGCGTGCTCAGGGCGCGCAACTTCTATGAAATCTGCAAGAAGAAGACCATCTACATAGGACCCGACGAGCTCATCGTGGGCGAGCGGGGGCCCGTACCCAAGGCGGTGCCCACCTTCCCTGAACTGACATGTCACTCGGTGGAGGACCTGCACGTGCTCGACACGCGCTCCTTGCAGCCTTACCACATATCGCAAGAAGATATCGACACCTACGCCCGCGAGGTGATTCCTTACTGGAAGGGGCGCACGCAGCGGGAACGCATCTTCGGCCACGTGAGCAAGGCGTGGGAGGAGGCTTACCAAGCAGGTGTGTTCACCGAATTCATGGAGCAGCGCGCCGGCGGACACACTGCCATGGACGGCAAGATGTACCGGCGCGGCTTGCTCGACTGCAAGGAGCTTATCGCCCGCAACATCGCCGCCTTGGACTATATCAACGACCCGGAAGCCACCGACAAGCAGCAAGAGTTGGAGGCGATGTCCATCTCCTGCGACGCGGCTATCCTCTTTGCCCGCCGCCACGCTGACTTGGCCGAGCGTATGGCGGCCGAAGAGACCGACGGACAGCGCCGCCGGGAGCTCTTGAAGATTGCCGACGTGTGCCGGTGGGTTCCTGCCCACGCTCCCCGTGACTTGCAGGAAGCCATACAAATGTATTGGTTCGTGCATTTAGGCACCGTGACCGAGCTGAACGGCTGGGACAGCATGAATCCCGGACACATAGACCAGCACCTCTATCCTTTTTACCGGAAGGGCATCGAGGAGGGCACGCTCACAAGAGAGCAGGCTAAAGAGCTCGTCAGCTGTCTATGGATCAAGTTCAACAACCAGCCCGCACCGCCCAAGGTGGGCATCACGGCGTTAGAGTCGGGCACGTACAACGACTTCACCAACATCAACATAGGCGGCATAGACCGCGAAGGCAAGGACGCGGTGAACGAACTCTCTTACATCATCCTCGAAGTGCAGGAGGAGTTGCACGAGCTGCAGCCCGGCCTCTCCATCCACGTCTCCAAGGTGACGCCCGACAAGTTTGTCTTGGCCGGTTGCAAGGTTATCCGCCAAGGGCACGGCTACCCCTCTATCTTCAACCCCGATGTCTACACCAAGGAGTTAGTGCGCCAAGGCAAGAGCCAAGGCGACGCCAACGAAGGGGGATGCTCGGGCTGCATCGAAGTGGGCGCCTTCGGCAAGGAGGCGTATATCTTGACGGGCTACTTGAATACGCCCAAGATATTGGAGATTACGCTCAACAACGGCAAGGACCCCAACACGGGCAAGCTTTTAGGCTTGGAGACGGGCGACGCAAGGAGCTTTAAGACTTACGAGGAGCTCTACGAAGCTTTCCACCGGCAGATGGTCTACTTCGTGAACCTGAAATTGGGCGTGAACAACTACATCGAGCGCATGTTCTCGCTCTACGCGCCCGCCACGTTCTTGTCGCTCTTCATCGACGACTGCATTGAGGGCGGCCGCGACTACTACAGCGGCGGGGCCCGCTACAACACCTCTTATATACAGTGCACGGGCTTAGGCACCACCACGGATTGCCTCGCCACCTTGAAGAAGCAGGTGTTCGAGGACAAGAAGTACTCCATGGACGAGCTGCTCCGGGCCGTGGGACGCAACTTCGAGGGCAACGAGGTGATGCGCCAGTTCATCATCAACCACACGCCCTTCTTCGGCAACGACGACGACTATGCCGACGACATCGCCGTGAAGGTGTACA
>JAJPYW010000197.1 GCA_021204715.1 Prevotellaceae bacterium | reverse complement strand
GCTTTCCATAACGGACGCGAAGGGGGCGTGAGCTACAACCCCATCCTGCCCCTTTCGGTATTCATCTTCATCTGGCTGAGCGATTCGGGTGCCTACTGCATCGGCACGTTGCTGGGCCGGCACCGTCTGTTCCCCTCCATCTCGCCCAAGAAGTCGTGGGAAGGGAGCATAGGCGGAGCGGTGTGCGCCGTCATCGCCTCCTTTATGCTGGCGCATTTCTTCCCCTTCCTGCCTTTGTGGCAATGGGTGGGACTGGCCATCGTGGTGGTGGTGTTCGGCACGTGGGGCGACCTGACCGAATCGCTGCTGAAACGCCGCCTCGGCATCAAGGATTCGGGTACCATACTGCCCGGACACGGCGGCATGCTCGACCGCTTCGACAGTTCACTCATGGCCATTCCGGCGGCGGTGGTTTACCTCTACTTTATTTCGCTGTACGCTTTCTGAGCAACTGCACCATGATGTGCGCCGCCTTACGCGGTGCGTGCTGCGCCCCTCCCAAATGGGAGAGTACCTCGCTGTAACCGTCGTCTATCTGCTTGCGGTAGGCTTCGTCGCACAGTATGCGCTCCATTTCCGCGCATAGCTGCGGCACGGTCATGTCGTCGGCCACCAACTCTTTCACCACCTCGCGGCCGGCAATCAGGTTCACCAAGGAGATGAAGCGCACCTTCAGCACGTGCCGCTTCAAGAAGGCCATGAGCTTGCCCATGGGCATGCGGTAGCACACCACCTGCGGTACACGGAACAGGGCTGTCTCCAGCGTGGCCGTACCCGATGTGACGAGTGCCACCTTGGCGTGCCGCAGCAAGGCGTAGGTGCGGTTGATGAGGAGCTTTACATCGGCATCGCCCAAGTACTCCCAATAGAAATCGGGTGAAATGCCGGGCGCACAAGCCAGCACCGGCTGGTAGCTGGGAAAAGCGTCGGCGGCTTCGAGCATGGTGGGCAGGTTGTTCTTTATCTCCTGCTTGCGGCTGCCTGCCAAGAGGGCAATGACGGGCTTGCCGGCAGAGAGGTAGTTGTCGCCGGCAAAGGCATCGAAGGTAGAGTGGTCGCCGGCTTGGTAGGCCGCCACTTCGTCGGCGGTGGGGTTGCCCACGTAGTGTATGGGGAAGTGGTGCTTGCCTTCGAAGAAGGGTACTTCAAAGGGCAGGATGGAGAAGATTTCGTCTACATCGCGCTTGATGCGCTTGATGCGGTACTCTTTCCATGCCCATATCTTGGGGGCGATGTAGTAGTACACCGGTATGCGGGTATGGGCGTGTACATACTTGGCGATGTCGAGGTTGAAGCCGGGGTAATCCACCAGTATCACCACATCGGGCTGCCACGACAGGATGTCGGCCTTGCAACGGCGCATGCCCGAAAGTATCTTGGGCAGGTGACGCAATACCGGCAGGAAGCCCATGTAGGCCAAGTCCTTGTAGTGCATCACCCGTGTGCCGCCCACCGCGGTCATCAAGTCACCGCCATAAAAGCGGAAGTCGGCCGCGGAATCTTCCTTTCCAAGTGCCTCCATGAGGTGCGAGGCGTGCAAGTCGCCCGAGGCTTCGCCGGCTATTAGATAGTATTTCATACAAACCAGCCGGCCAGTTCATCCATAAGCCCGTAATCGGTCACGTCCACCTTCACGGGCGTAATGGCGGCATACCCGTTGGCCAAAGCCCAGCGGTCGGTCGTGGTGTCGTCGGGGTTCGTGCACAGGAACTCGCCCGAAAGCCAATAGAAGTCGCGGTCGTTGTGCAACGTGACGTGCTCCCATTCGTTCACCCAGTCGCCTTCGGCCTGCCGGCACACCTTGATGCCTTTGAGTTCTTTTTCGGCTGGGAAGTTCACGTTCAGGCACGTCAGCCTCGGCAAGCCTTTCTCAAGCACCTTGGCCGATATGTCGTGCACGTAAGGCACAATGGGGTTGAAGTCGGCGTCGGGGGCATAGCTGCACAGCGAGAAGGCTACCGAGGGGATGCCCTTCAAGCAACCCTCTTTCACCACGCCCATGGTACCTGAGTAGTGCACGTTCACCGAGGAGTTGTCGCCATGGTTGATGCCGCCCACCACGAGGTCGGGCTTGCGCTCGAGCACCGTGTGGAAAGCCAGTTTCACACAATCAATGGGCCGGCCGGAGCAACTGTAAGCCGTAAGCCCCACACTCTTGCGCAGCATTTGGTAGTGTACGGCGTGGTGCACGGAGAGCGCGCAACTGGAACCCGAGCGTGCCGTTTCGGGGGCCATTACCACAATCTCGCCCAAGGGACGCAATGCCTTCACCAACTCGGCCAATCCTTTGGCCCTGATTCCGTCGTCGTTAGAAACCAATATCAACGGTCTTTGATTTTCCATATCTTATAATTGTTGTTTGTTGTTTATACCTTATTATATATAGGCGCCGGCAGTGCGCTATCTCAGGCAGCAGCCAAGGTTTGTTTTGACTTTTACCGGCAAGCATCGCTTGACTCAAAGTGACAAGTACGGGTTGCCTTGATGCAAAACTTCAGCTTTCCAACCCGGCACTGCGTTTCAACGCCGCGATGCCCTCGCCGAGCGAGGCGATGATGCGCTCGGCATCGGCCTGCTTCTTGCGCTCCATCTCGATGACTGCCGCAGGTGCATGGC
>JAJPYW010000242.1 GCA_021204715.1 Prevotellaceae bacterium | reverse complement strand
GTTATTCCAAGCCAGAAACTCTCGTTTCTGCAATATGTCTTCTACGACCCGCACGGGGACGAGATAGACATGAAAGAAGAGATTGAAATTAAATGAACGAAGGGTGTGAGCAAACACCCCGACAGAAAGATTGCCCTTGTTACAACGCTTGTAGCAAGGGCAATCATGTTATATATGCCTTCGTATAGGTTGCAGCCGCTGTCCTTACACCTTATTATATATATACCTTCGGACAGGTTGCAGCCGCTGTCTTTACACCTTATTATATATATACCTTCCGGTTGACGGAAGCGTGCCGGCCGCACTCCCCGCCGCCTACAGCAACTTTTTGTAGCAACGCCTGCGCTTGACGAACCGGGGGTTCAGGAGCTTCCATTGCGCCAACTCCTTCACATTGTTTTCAAGTTGCGGGCCCGTCTCGGCCGTCTTAAAGCCATATTTGTTGTACACGGTGAAAAGGTCTTCAAAGAAGAGCGCGTTCACGCCGCGTCCTTGGTAATCGGGCCTCACGGCGATGAGCAACATCTCCACTTTGTCGTCGTGTTTCCAAGTGAGCGCGGCAAGCAAGTGAAACCATCCGAAAGGAAAAAGCCTGCCTTTGGCTTTCCTGATGGCGTGCGAAAGGCTGCCCATGGTAACGGCCACGCCCACCAACTCTCCTTCGGCGTTCTCTATGACCGGCAGCAGCTGTTTGTCCACCAACTTCAAGTATTGCCCCACGAACTGTTCCACTTGTTTGTCCGACAACTCCGTATAGCCGAATAGCGGTGCGTAGGCGGCGTTCAACAAGGCGAATATCTTTTGGCCGTAGCCTCCTTTGGCAATCTCGGCGTTTGTGAGCTTCTTGAGTTGCAAGCCGAATGTCTTCTTGGCAAACTGTGCTACCCTGACAAACTTCTGGGGCAACACTCTGGGCACATCCACGGCTATCTGCACCCAGTCTACTTCCTTCTCATAGCCCAACGCTTCCAAGTGGCGTGGATAGTAAGGATAGTTGTAGTAGGTGTTCATCGAGCCTAATTGGTCGAAGTCTTCCACGAGCATCCCCTCCTTGTCGAAGTCGGTGATGCCGAGCGGTCCTTGAATCTGCTCCATACCCCTTTCACGCCCCCACTGCTCCACCGCCTTCAAGAGGGCGGCGGCCACTTGCACGTCGTCTATGAAGTCGATGAACGCGAAGCGCACGCTGCGTGTGTTCCACTTCTCGTTGGCCTTGCGGTTGATGATGCCCGCAATGCGTCCCACCGGCTTTCCGCCCCTGTCGTAAGCCACAAAAGGTTGTATGTCGGAAAACGCCAAGCCTGCGTTCTTTTTCGGGTTGAACGTGTCGCGCACATCCTGTTCCAAGTCGGGCACGAAATAGGGGCAAGCGGCGTACAGACCGTTTGCAAAGCGCACGAAATCGTGCATCTGGCGTTTCGTGCGCGCCTCTTTTACATATACCTTATCCAACATGGATCATAGAACCTGAGAACGCTCGCAAATGTAGCAAAAAACTTCCGCTATATCAACCTTACACCTTTTTTTTCCTATAGGGCGCGCCGCTTTATCTTAAAGCGTGGCCCATAAGAAAGGGGGCTGTGTCTTGATAATTCGGAGGCCGAAGGCCGACCAAGCCTCCCCTATTAGGGGAGGTTTGGAGGGGTGATAGATAAAGAAAGGGGGCAGTGTCTTGCAGACACAGCCCCCTTATCATCGCTATGGTAAAACCTGATTATTTGCTCAATGCCGTGGCCACATCCACCGCGCAGGCCACCGTGCAGCCCACCATCGGGTTGTTGCCTATGCCAAGGAAGCCCATCATCTCCACGTGTGCGGGCACGGAAGAAGAACCGGCAAACTGGGCGTCGCTGTGCATACGGCCCATGGTGTCGGTCATGCCGTAAGAGGCGGGACCGGCCGCCATGTTGTCCGGGTGCAGGGTACGTCCCGTACCACCGCCGCTGGCTACCGAGAAGTAAGGCTTGCCTGCCAATACACGCTCCTTCTTATAGGTGCCTGCTACCGGATGCTGGAAGCGGGTGGGGTTGGTGGAGTTGCCCGTAATGGATACATCCACGCCCTCTTTCCACATGATGGCCACGCCTTCGCGCACGTCGTCGGCACCGTAGCACTTCACTTTGGCGCGCGGCCCGTCGCTGTAAGCGATTTCACGCACCACTTCCAAGTTGCCCGTATAGTAGTCGAACTTGGTCTGCACGTAAGTGAAGCCGTTGATGCGGGAGATGATTTGGGCGGCGTCCTTGCCCAAGCCGTTCAAGATGCAACGCAGCGGTTCCTTGCGCACCTTGTCGGCTTTGGCGGCGATCTTAATGGCGCCTTCGGCGGCCGCGAACGACTCGTGTCCTGCCAAGAAAGCGAAGCACTTGGTTTCCTCGCGCAGCAGCATGGCTGCCAAGTTGCCGTGGCCCAAACCCACCTTGCGGTCGTCGGCTACGGAACCGGGAATACAGAATGACTGCAGGCCGATGCCTATGGCTTCGGCGGCGTCGGAAGCGTTCTTGCAACCCTTCTTGATAGCGATGGCACAACCCACCACGTAAGCCCACTTGGCGTTCTCAAAGCAGATGGGCTGTGTCTCTTCACACGTCTTGTAAGGATCTAAACCAAGGGCGT
>JAJPYW010000196.1 GCA_021204715.1 Prevotellaceae bacterium | reverse complement strand
TTGAAAATAGCTGTAAAGGCGCATGAAGGCCAAACGGACAAGGGCGGGGCACCTTACGTGTTCCATCCCATCAGGGTGTCGGGCAAATGCGACACTGACGAGGAGCGTATCGTCGCCTTGCTGCATGACGTTGTGGAGGATGCAGGCATTACCCCTCAATTCCTGCTTTCCGAAGGATTCCCTGCAAACATCGTGGATGCCGTTCTTTCGGTCACAAGGAATGACGGTGAAAGTTATAGCGATTACGTCAAGCGTGCCCGCCTGAACCAGATAGGCCGGAACGTAAAGCTACGTGACTTGGAGGACAACATGGACATAACAAGGTTGAGGCAACTTTCTGAAAAAGACATTGCAAGGCTCAACAAATACTTGGAAGCGTACAGATACCTGAAAGGATAATCTTTCCGCAGGGCGCGCGGTTGCCCTCTGTTCGTATGTGACTGTAATGTTGTGACTTGCTTTTAGATTGTATCGCTTTACGTGTCTATGGGGAGCGTTCTTTTGTTTCTCTAACATTGTGAACGGCTACATTTCTTTTCTCAATTCCCCATTAATCCTTTTCCTCACTATGGAACAAGCCTTTTGGAACAGGGCCGAGTGTGGTAATGTTTCCACCATTTCGCGGAAGCGGCAGGCGGGGATGGTGAAGGTGAGTTCATTGGCGGGGATGAGCGGACGGGCCGAAGGGTCGAGCAGGCCGATGAAGCAACTCCGTCCGTTCCGTTTGTTCTCCTGCACGGCAAAGGTGACGATGCTGCAACAACCCGAGGCGAAGCGGGTGCTCACGGCGTCGTGGGCATTGTTGTCGTAAAACGCCCATGCGCAGAGGCCGGAGAGGATGTCGGGGTTGGCGAAGAAGAGGATGCCCTCTACTTCATTGAGTGTGGAGAGCTTGTCCATGCGTTGGAAGTTCAGATAGGGCTTGTCTGCGAGCGTGATGCCGATGCTTGTGATGTATGCCCGCGCCTCTTCCCGCGTCCGCTTATAGTGTTCTGTTTCAGATACGAATGTGGGTATGCGTTCTTGCATAGGGGCGAAGGCGGTGTACAGGCTGCCCCCGCCGCACAGCACATTGTCGGCACTTAGGGTGAGCGGCTCTCCTTGGCACACCTTGCGTATGGCTCCTACCATACAATGTGGTATCTTCTTTACTTCGGTGGCGGCTGTGTGGCTGTAGCCGAAAGCGACGGGAAGCGGCGCGGACGGGCCGAAGGCTTCCACGTATTGTTGCAAGAATGTCTCTATCATCGTCTGCTTAAATCTTATTGCATTATTTGTTTGTATTGCCTTTCCAAAGGTATGCTTTTCATTCCGTTTTCGGGCACACTTTGTCTTAAAAATGTCGGCGGACGCTTTTTATGCGATGAATGTTTTTTCTTGCGGTGGCTTGCATCTTTTCTTGCGGCGGCGTGCGTGCAATGAATTCTACAAATGCAAGCTGCTTGTTACACTTTGGAGGCGATGTGCCTTCTGTATATATCTAAATGGGACTTGGTGAGGACATCGTTTTGGTGGCCTTGGCGCTGGCGGTGTGTGGCCGTGTCGTCGCTGAAGTCGTTGTCTTCATGCATGTAGATGTGGCCTATGCCTGTGACGGGCAGGTATTCGTCCCAATATACCGGCACTTGGTGCGGACGGCCGTCGCCGCCCCAACGGGTGATGTAGGTGAGCCGCTGCTCGCGGCGGTAGCCGTGGGCGTAGACGGTAATCGTGGAGCTGTCGCCGCGGCCTGTGGCTTGCGCCGTTTTAAGGATGCAGTCGGTTACGCAGTCGGGGTGCTTGAACCGCTCCTGCCCCCAGAAGTTGGCCAACGCCTCGTGTTCCCAGAAAGCGCTGTGCCGCTCCATGTCGTGGCCGTATATCTCTTCTTGGGGACGTATCTGTTGATACATGGGCACGCAGAGCAGCGGCGCCAAGCTGAAATAGATGGAGCGGAAGTAGTGGGCGTTGACGCTGTAGAAGCCTTCCTTGGCCTTGTCGAAGTCGAAATGGCGGAACTGGCCGGGGTTTATGTCCATATCCAAGTCTTGTATGTGGTCGGGGATGATGGTGTTGATCATCTTGTTCTTGTCGAAGTCGAAGTCGTCGCCGAAGCCCGCTTCTTTGTCTTTCAAGAGCTTCATCATGCTTTCTTGGGCAAGCGGCGTGAAAAGCAGGGCGAATTGCTGGTTGTTGTTCCGGTTGCTGGTGTTGAAAGCTACCTCGAAGTCTTCGTTGGTGAGCATGGCGAAGTCTTGGTTGCGCAAGTCGCGGGCTTTGCGCCGCAGCGAGCGTTTCTTCCATTTAAAGGAGAGGGTGCCTTCTTTCCCTGCCAATCCGCTTTGACGGCGGTAGAAGGTCAAGTCGGGGGCGGCGGTGTTGCCGTAGATGAGGCGTGCCTTTTCGTAATACTCCGGGTAGGGCTCGGTGACGCTGGCCGTGAGTACTTGGGAATGGCGCACCACGGAGTACTTGCCGTCGGCACCGCGCTCTGTGGTGGTCCAATAGATGGTCTTGCTGCCGTAATAGGTCTTCATGCCCATCTCCATCGTTCTTGTGCGGCATATCACAAAGGGGTTGCCGGTGATAAGGCCGGAATGGGAATAGATGACCGCGCGGTCTTGGTGGAAGGTGTCGTCCCAAGGGTAAACTGCG
>JAJPYW010000069.1 GCA_021204715.1 Prevotellaceae bacterium | reverse complement strand
GTCGAAGCGCTTCCATTCAGACTGACGAAAGTCTGGCTTGGATCCCGCCGGAATACGTCCCGAAAAAATGCGGGAACGCTTCAATGAACCTTATTAAAGCGTTCCCGCGGGATACAAAGTTGAATGTAAAGATGTGCTTCTATGGCATGGCTTCCAATGTCAGCACGAAGCCGCCGCCCGACGCCAAATGCACGTCGAGCCGGCTTTCGCAGTTCATTTCAAGCTCCCCTCTTTGGTAGTCTTCCGCCTGTTTCTCGGCATTGACGCCGTCGGTGAAAAGGGTGGCGTGGTAGCGTGTGCCGGCAGGAAGGAAGGAGAGGTCGAGCGTCAAGTCACGGGCATCCCAGTTGGTCAGGCCCCCGATGTACCAGTTCCCGGCCTTCTTGCGCACGGTCACGATGTACTTGCCAAGCTCGCCCGAGGCGATGAAAGTAGAGTCCACCACAGTGGGTATGGAAGCCATTAGCTCCACACACGCTTCCTCGTGCAGGTAGTTCGTGGGCGCGTCGGCCAGCATCGTCAGCGGGGAGTCGTGCACCACGTAAGTGGCCAATTGGTGGCAGCGCGTGCCCATGCTCATGGGGGTGTAGTACACCGCCCGCCAGTCGGCTTTGGTGGCGTTGCGCATGGCTCCCGGCGTGTAGTCGACGGGCCCGGCCATCATGCGTATGTAGGGGAAGGTGACGTCGTAAAGGGGCATATCGTTCTCCGCGTCGGTCCACTTCATCTCTTCCATGCCGAAGACGCTCTCGAAGTTGACCACGTTGGGATAGGTGCGGTTAAGGCCCGTGGGCTTGTAGATGCCGTGCAGGTCGAGCGTGAGGTGGTGGCGCGCGGCGGCACGGGCTATGCGGTAGACCATCTCCACGCCTGTTTGGTCGTCGCGGTCAAGGAAGTCTACCTTGAAGCCTTTGACGCCCATGTCGGCATACTTCGCGCAGGCTTGCTCCAACTGGCTGTCGAGCACGTTGAACACCGTCCAGAGGATGATGCCGATGCCGCGCTCCCGGCCGTAGGCCACCAACGCCGGCAGGTCTATTTCGGGAACGGGGGTGAGCATGTCGCCGCTCTTCGGATCGTACCAACCCTCGTCCAAGATGATGAATTGCAGGCCGCTCCCAGCGGCGAAGTCTATGTAATAGCGGTAGGTGTCCATGTTGATGCCGGCCTTGAAAGGCACTCCTTTCAGGTTCCAGTCGTTCCACCAGTCCCATGCCACTTTGCCGGTCTGTATCCACGAAGTGTCGTCCACGCGGCTTGGTGAAGCCAAGGCATAGACCAAGTTGTTCACGGGCATGTCGGCATCGCGCCGGGTTACGGCAAGCACGCGCCACGGGAAATCGCGGGCGCCTTCGCAGCGGGCGATGTAGTCCTCGCGCCCGGTCACGTACTCTTGGTGACGCCATGCGTTGAACTCCGTCTTTGAAGGGTAGGGGGCGAACACGCCGCGCAGGGCGTTGCCTTCGGCCTTCTCGACGAACATGCCGGGATAGGCTTCCAAGTCCGACTCCAAAAGCGTCAGCTTCACCGCGCCGCAGTCTACAGTCACCGGCAGGAAGGCGAGCTTGGCCTCGGCGCCCGAGAGTGGTGTGACGTGATAGACGTTTTGGTAGGCCATGGCCATGGGTGTCTGCTCGCTTGTGGTGTAGGGCAGGTAGGCGGTGTAGTCGGCGTCGAAGCGGAACTCGGCCTCTTCGTTCTCAATGGTAAAGGCGGTTTTACGGGTGGTGTAGAAGCGGTAGGCCACGCCTTCGTCGTAGGCGCGGAAGCGCACGCCGAAGCCGCTCTTCAAGCGCAGGTCTACTTCGTTGTAGGCGGCGGTGAAGGCTTGGAAGCGGTAGAAGGGTGCGGTTATCCGCTCTTCGGCCTTGCGGCGCGCCACGCCGGTCACTCTATCGGCAGTGCCCACAAGGGTGCCGCCCGTAAGCTGCAAGCCAATGGCGGAGGGGGCCAATACGGTCTCTCCTTCGTGCTTCACGGTGTAGGTGAGGGCCTCGCCCGCCGTGATTTCCACACTGAGACGGCCGCTTGGCGAGGTCAGTAGGTAGGGCTTCCCGGTGGCTGCCGCGGCCGTTACGGTGGCAAACGTGAAAAGGCAGAGCGCGGCTGCGGTTCTCAAACCGCGTTTGCTTGGATGGTTTGGGTGCGTCATGGTGTAGGGCTTGTTGTTTGTATGCAAAGGTAAAAACAAAAAAATCCAAAAAGGGGAAGAATCGTCCAAATCGTCTTAAAACAATACTATTCTTGGTGGTTTTGTGTCAAATATGGTTTATATTTGGATTCAGATACGTGGCAAGAAGGGGCTTCTTTATCTTGCGGGAGCAAGTGGCTTTGTCTTGGCACAGATTATTTCTATTGTCGGCATAACATCAACTTTGGATATATTTTACAACCATGAAGCAATCATCTCTGCTTGTCGCGCTCATCCTGACGGCGACACTCTGCCACTTCACCGCTTGCCAAGAGGCTGACTACACGCAGCCCGACGCACCCATATTGGAAGTTCCTTTTACTAAAGTACACGTGGACGACGGGTTCTGGTCGCCGCGCATCGAGACCAACCGCACTGTCTCCATTCCTTCGGCTTTCAAGGAGTGCGAGGAGAACGGCCGCTTCGACAACTTCGCCATTGCGG
>JAJPYW010000204.1 GCA_021204715.1 Prevotellaceae bacterium | reverse complement strand
ATATAGAACGCTACCGCCTCCTCCATGTTCTTCTTGATTTCCGCTATCGTATCGCCCACAACGCCTATTCCGTCAACGCCTTCTATATAGGCGGAATAATTGTTTTCACCGCTTTCGATAATTACTTTTAAAGTCTTCATTTGATGATATGTTTTATTATTGTGAACTATTGATTATTTCAATTTCGCATCACGTAGTATCGCTTGCTCGGTGCCTTTATGTATATCTTTGTTCAGTGCACCGGGAACGCAGATATTCATGGCTTCTCCCTCCTTCTTGTAAATCCGGTGGTCGCCTTTTATACGATATAGCACCCAGCCGTTGGCTTCGAGCATCTTTATGATCTCTTTTGTCTTCATGAATCTATATCCTTTTTGTTATGCAAAGATAACTAATTAGATACCGACAACCAAATATGATGAAGATAAAAACAATTCTGTGGTGATTCCCTGCATGTAGGCGTAGTCAGCCGCCCTTCCCCGTAGCGTAGCGTTCACAGCATGAAGAACGGGGCGGCGCCGCTTGCGGCATCCGCCCCGTTCGTGGTATTAACGCTTCGCTTTACAAGCGGAAAGACAGAGATTCGAACTCTGGGAACGGTTACCCGTTCACCGCATTTCGAGTGCGGCCCGATCGACCACTCCGGCACCTTTCCATTTGCTTGCTGCAAAAGTAATACCTTTTGCCGGGATTCCTGCCCATGCGCCGCATATTTTACATCCGCCGTTAGCTCTTTTAGGAATATTTTGCAAATTCACGGTTATATATACGCAGACAAGACTGCACTCACAGTACACCGCGAGCTGATAAGGACTGCATATTCATATATAATATATACGCAACCAAGACAGTGCTTATATCACATCCCCTGCAGTTCATGACAATCTATCCCTCCCTTTCAAAGACACAGGCCTTCCCTTTCTATAATTACGGCCTTCCCCTTTTCAAAGACACAGGCCTTCCCTTTCTATAATTACGGCCTTCCCCCTTTCATAGATACAGACCTTCCCTTCGCCCCGCTATGCCCGCCGTTTGTCTATTATCCCTTGCGCGCCGCTTATTTTTTTGCTTGGCAGCATGAATAATAGCGGAATTTTGTGTATGTTTGCCGTGTAATTTAAACGTATGGAATTATGAGAAGGATTATTTGCACAATAGCCATTGCTTTGTCTTGTTTGGCCGTGACGCTGCCTGCCAAGGCACAGCTTGTTCAGTTTGGTTTCAAGGGTGGCTTGAACGCCGAGAAGCTGCACTGGCCCGATAAGTCCAATAGGTCGTCAATATCCGGTTCCATGAAGCAGACGCGTGTAGGCTTCTCTCTTGGCCCCGCCATCGAGGTGAACCTGCCGGCACTTCCCGTCGGCTTTGACGGAGCGGTTGTTTACTGTTTGCGCGGCAGCGAGAAAAATAAAAGTGCGTGGAAGCAATCGGGCTTTGAAGTGCCTCTTCATGTAAAATACATATACCCGTTGGGCGGCAGCACGAGCGTCTTTGTAGCCGCCGGTCCCGACCTTTACTTGAACCTCAAGCAAAACGTGAACAATGGGAAAGACCGTGTGGCACAGTTGGGCGTCAACGTGGGTGCCGGCTTCAAGTTCAACAAGCACTACCGTCTTGGCGTAGACTACTTGATTCCCGTTACCGAATCCTACGGTGGAGAGGGTAAAATCTACTCGGGTACCAAAGTCAAAGGCTGGCAAGTCTATACGGCCTACTACTTTTAACCCCTGCCAAGAACGTGACAGTGAAACAATGCAGACGGCCGGCAAGCCCGCTTACAGAACTTCTTTTATCCCAAGAGAAGCCCGTAACATTTCGCTGACCATGCTTTGCAAGCCTGCTTTCCCTACTTCTTTTATCCCAAGAGAAGCCGATATTATAATGCTGAACAAGGTAAGCCGCCCCGCTTCTCCTACTTTTATTTACGCATAACCGTGGCCGCGCTGTGCAGACCTTCGTCGATGTCATACTGCCCTTACCGTTGCGGCGCGCGTTCACTTACTCACTGCCGCAGGCGCTTGCCGGACGGGTGCGCGCCGGCTGCCGTGTAGTGGTGCCTTTCGGCAGAAAAAGGTATTATACGGGCATTGTGTGGCGGGTGCATTACACGCCGCCCGTGGGCTATGAGGTGAAGCCCGTGGCGGCGTTGCCCGCTGACGAGCCCATATTGTTGCCGCGCCAGTTCCAATTCTGGCAGTGGATTGGCGACTATTATCTGTGCGCGCCGGGCGATGTCATGAAAGCCGCCCTTCCCTCGGGGTTGAAGCCCGAAGGCGATGACTTGAACGAGGTGGAAGCCATGCTGCCGGCGGCACGGCCGCAGCGCGAGGTCTATGTACAGTTGGCTCCAGCTTACCGTGAAGAGGCTGCGCTGCACGCCCTCTTCGACACCCTGCAACGCCGCGCGCCCAAGCAATTGGACTTGCTGATGCGCTACGTGGAGCAGTCGGGCTACCTTGCAACGGGCCAGGCCAAAGCCATTTCCAAGGTTGCTTTAATGAGAGATGACGCCTCGCCCGCCGCCTTCAACGGTTTGGTGGCCAAGCAAGTGTTCGAGGTAGAAAGCCGGGAGACGGAGCGGCAGGATGAGGGTGCCGACGCCACCGTGTTGACACAGCCTTACCCCCTTAGCGCCCCCCAGCAG
>JAJPYW010000263.1 GCA_021204715.1 Prevotellaceae bacterium | reverse complement strand
GGTGTCATGGTGGTCATAATGGACGCGTCGACCGGGGAGGAGAGTACCAATCCGAAAGTAAAGAGTCCTTGGTTGAGCACAACTCCCATCACCCCGGCGAAGAAGAGCATCAGCAAGTCGTGTGGTCTCACATGTTCTTTGGGAGCGAAAATGGAAGCGATCCAAAAGCATATAGCCGCGCTGGTCATCCGGAACTCAACCAAAGAAAGTCCTGAAATGCCGTTTTCCAACGCGGTTTTCCCCATGGGGCACATCAACCCCCACATTACGGCAGCGCCAAGCAGTGCCAAATGTCCTTTGTAATTTTGAGCCTTCATGTTTTTACCTTAAAAAACCGTGCAAAGGTAGGGCTTAAATCTTTACTTTATACTCTTTTTTATGATTAAAAACCAAGTAAAAAAGAGGAGAATGTAAGAAAACTTGGGGCAAGGGCGGGAAACTTCTATAAAATTACAGTACATTTGCAGAATAAAAAGAGATAACCCTGTTTCTTGTCGTTTGCAGATGAAACCATGTAGGTGGAACATACTATATATAGGTGTATGCTTGGGGCTGCTCCTCTCTTTTTCATGTGCCGGCCCGGCCGGTGCCAAAGATTTCACGGTGGTTATCGACGCCGGTCACGGGGGACACGACCCCGGCGCCGTGGGAAAGACATCCAAAGAAAAGAACATCAACTTGAACGTGGCCCTCAAGCTTGGCAAGCTCATAGAGCGGAACTGCCCTGACGTGAAGGTTGTCTACACGCGCGACAAAGATGTGTTCATTCCCTTGAACCGCCGGGCCGAGATAGCCAACAACGCCAAGGCCGACCTCTTCATATCGGTACATACCAATTCTGTGGCGGGCAACCACACGGCCAAGGGTGCGTCTACGTGGACGCTCGGCTTGGCCAAGTCGGACGCCAACTTGGAAGTGGCCAAGCGCGAGAACTCCGTGATTCTGTATGAGAACGACTACCGGACACGCTATGCCGGCTTCGACCCGAACTCTTCTGAATCGTATATCATCTTCGAGTTGATGCAGGACAAGTACATGTCGCAAAGCGTGCATTTGGCCTCGCTGGTACAGGGGCAGATGCGCGACAATTGCAAGCGGGTGGACAGGGGGGTGCACCAAGCCGGTTTCTTGGTGTTGAAGGCGAGCGCCATGCCCAGCATCTTGGTGGAGTTGGGCTTTATCTCCACCCCCGAGGAGGAGCGTTACCTGAACACCGACGCGGGGACATCTTCCTTGGCCGACGGCATTTACCGGGCTTTCTTGGCTTATAAAGGCGAACAGGAGGCGCGCGCCGGCGGTGGTGAATCGGGAGCGGCGCCCCTCGAGGCCTTGCCGCAGGAGACCGTAGGGCAGGCGGGCGCACAAGCCGCCGGCAGCAAGTCTTCGGGCGCCAAGTCCACCGGTACCAAGTCTTCGGGTACCAAGTCAGCCGCTGCCGGCAATACGGAGAGCGGCATCGTGTTCAAGGTGCAAATCTTGGCTTCCACCAAGCAATTGGCCAAGAACGACAGGCAACTTAAAGGGGTGAGCGGCGTGGAGTACTACCGCGAGGGCGGCTATTACAAATATACTTGCGGCGCGTCGGCCGACTATAACAAGGTGCAACGCACGCTGCGCGACGTCAAGGCCAAGTTCAAGGACGCCTTCATCGTGGCTTTCAAGAACGGCGTGAAGATGAATGTGAACCAGGCCGTGAGCGAGTCTAAAAGAAACAAGTGACAATAACAGAAAGATTATGAAATACATTACCAAAGAAGTGAAAATCGGGGTTGCCGCCATCGCGGCGCTCTGCGTGCTGGTTTACGGCATCAACTACCTGAAAGGTATCCACCTGTTCAAGCCTACCAGCTATTTCTACGTGAAGTTCCAAAACGTCAACGGGCTTACCAAATCGAGCCCCGTATTTGCCGACGGTTACAGCGTGGGCATCGTGCGCGACCTCTATTACGACTACGTACATCCGGGCAATGTGGTGGCCGAAATCGATGTAGACCCTGAATTGCGTATCCCCGTGGGCAGCTCGGCCGAACTTGTTTCCGACCTGTTGGGCGGCATCAAGATGAACTTGCTTTTGTCCAATAATCCGCGCGAGAAATACCAAGTGGGCGACACCATTCCGGGAGTTGTGAACAACGGCATCATGGACGGAGCCGCGGATATGTTGCCCCGGTTGGAAAGCATGCTCCCCAAGCTCGACTCGATTCTGTCCTCGCTCAACACGCTCTTGGCCGACCCCTCGCTTGCCGCCACTTTGCATAACACCCAGACACTTACAGCCAACCTATCCGCGACCAGTGCCGACTTGCATACTTTCATGAACCGCGACCTGCCCCAGCTTACCGGCAAGCTGTATGCGATTGAAGAGGATTTCGCCGTCATCTCCGGCAACTTGAAACAGGTGGATTATGCGGCCGCCATGCAGAAGATAGACTCCACGCTGGCCAATGTGCGGGTGGTCACCGAGCAACTTACCCGCTCCGACAACAGTGTGGGACTGTTGTTGAACGACCCTGCTTTGTATAATAATCTTACCGCCACCACCGCCAACGCCGCTAATTTATTGGAGGATTTGAAGGCCCATCCCAAGCGATATGTACACTTATCCTTATTCGGTAAAAAAGAAAAGTAAAATTCTTACTAATTAGAT
>JAJPYW010000282.1 GCA_021204715.1 Prevotellaceae bacterium | reverse complement strand
CCGTATGCAGATTCTTTATCATAGTTCATAGACTGCATGGAAGCGCTTCGATAAACGGGATGCAATGGGGTGGTGATTCGCCGGCTTTTCGGTGGATGGTTTGCCGGCTTTTCGGTCGACAAATCGGCCGGCTTGCGTTGCTTGTTATGCGTCGAGCTCGCTTAGTTCGAGCCAACGCATGGTTTTCTCGTCGATCAACGCCGTGAGTTCGGGCAGACACCGCGACTGTTTGGTGAGCTCGTCAAGGGGGAGCGTGCCGCTGCACACGGCTTGTTCTACCTCCTTCTTTTTGTTTTCCAAGGCGGTAATTTCGGCTTCCAAGCGGGCGAACTCCTGCTTTTCCTTGAAGGTCATGCGCCGTTTGCCATCGTCTCTTGTCTTGGGCGGACGCTTCGGCAGCGGCGTCACGTCCGGCTTGCTCTTCTGCTTTTCAGCCTCGGCCTTTCTCTCTTTCCAAGCACGGTATTGCGAGTAGTTGCCGGGGAAATCGCGTATGTCGCCCCCGCCGTAGAATACCAACAGGTGGTCCACCACCTTGTCCATGAAGTAGCGGTCGTGACTCACTACAATGACACATCCCTTGAACTCTTGCAGGTACTCTTCCAACACTTGCAAGGTCATGATGTCGAGGTCGTTGGTGGGCTCGTCGAGCACAAGGAAGTTGGGGTTGCGCATCAGCACGGTGCAAAGGTAGAGCCTTCGCCGCTCACCGCCGCTCAGCTTGTAGACGTAGCTGTACTGCTTTTCGTAGGTGAAGAGGAAGTGTTGGAGAAACTGCGAGGCAGTGTAGCTTCGGCCGTCGGACAGGTTAATCACCTCGGCAATTTCGCGTACCACGTCGATGACTTTCATCGTTTCGTCGAACTCGAGTCCCTCTTGCGCGTAGTAGCCGAAACGCACGGTGGTGCCTATGTCAAGGCTGCCGCTGTCGGGCTGCAAGGCACCCGTGAGCAGCTTCACGAAAGTGGACTTGCCGGTGCCGTTGTCGCCCACGACGCCCATCTTCTCGTAGCGGGCGAAGGTGTAAGAGAAGTCGTCGAGTATCTTCAAACTGCCGAAGGACTTGCATAGATACCGGGCTTCGAATATCTTGTTGCCTATGTAGGACGACTTCACGTCCAACGTTACTTGGTTGTCGAAGAGGCGCTGCCTTGCCACCTTCTCCAATTCATAGAAGGCCTCCTCACGGTAGCGCGCCTTGTGCCCGCGGGCTTGGGGCATGCGGCGCATCCACTCCAACTCGGTGCGGTAAAGGTTGCCGGCGCGCGCTATCTCGACAGTCTTGGCTTGGACACGCTCCTGCCGTTTCTCCAAATAGTAACTGTAGTTGCCCTTGTACTGATAGAGCGTGCGGCTGTCTATCTCGATAATCTTTTCGCACACGCGGTCCAAGAAGTAGCGGTCGTGCGTCACCATCAGGAGGGTGAGGTTCGCACGGCGCAGGTACTCTTCAAGCCACTCTACCAATCCTAAGTCAAGGTGGTTGGTGGGTTCGTCGAGTATCAACAACTGTGGTTCGGTAATCAGGGCGTTGGCCAAGGCCACCCGTTTCAGCTGGCCGCCGGAGAGCCTGCTTACGGGTTTGTCGAAGTCGCTGATGTGGAGCCGGGTGAGTATCTGCTTGGCTTTTTGCTCGTACTCCCATGCCTTTTCTTGATCCATGCGCGTGAGCAACGTTTCCATGCCGGGATGCCCTTCGGTCTGGAGGCATCTTTCGTATGCTTTGATAAGCTCGGCCGCGCCGCTGCCGTGGTGGAAGCAGGCTTCCAATACGGTGAGCCCTTCAGGGAAGCGGGGGTCTTGTTGCAAATAACCGGTGCGCAAGTTATTGCGCAAGGTGATGGTGCCGGTGTCGTATCCCTCTTGCCCCGCTATGATGGAGAGCAAGGTGGATTTCCCCGTTCCGTTGGGGGCCACAAGCCCCATGTGCTCTCTTTCGCTTAGAGTGAAAGAGAGGTGCTCGAACAACACCAAGTCGCCGAACGACTTGGTCAAGTTCTCCACTTGAAGTATGGGACTTGTTTGAGGCATGCCGTCAATGCTTGCACAGCTTGTCAACCGCTACAGAGAGCGTGGCCGAGAAGGTGGTGCCGGTGGTATAACAGGAATTGCTGTAGTAGGTGGAAGGCTTGTAGTTGAAAAGGTTGTCGGCGGCCAACGTCAGGTTGATGCCTTTCCAGAGCTTCTGCGAGAGGGTGAGCTTCCAGATGGTGTAGCCCTCGTAGCGCATGGCTTCCAAGTGGTCGTAGGCGCCGCTGTCGGAAGAGGCTATCTCCTCGGCGTCTACTTTGGAGAGGAAACGTCCGCTTAGCGACACGTTGAAAGCGTAGTTGCGGTTGAACCGCTTGTCATACTCTATGCGGGCGGTGGCCGTGTGGGGGCGGGTGGAGCGTGCCACCACGTCGTCCTTGCCGAAGTGCTCGTGGGTGTAGGTGTAAGAGAGGCGCGCGCCCAAGCCGCAGGGATACCTTACGGAGGCGTTGGCGTCGATGCCGCCCACCAACACGCGCGAGATGTTGGTGTATTGCATGGCGCCGCGGTTGTCGCCCAAGCCTTCCAACGTCTGGTTCCACACGGTGGTGATGCGGTTGTCTACGATGTTGTAGAAGCCGCTTATGGTAAGGTTGTAGCGGCTGCGCATGTACTCGGT
>JAJPYW010000215.1 GCA_021204715.1 Prevotellaceae bacterium | reverse complement strand
TCAACTTGAACTTGATTTTAGTTATTAACGCCAAAATTTATTTGGACACTAGTGTGGTGCATACTTAAAAAATAACCGCCGTGAAAATAACCGCCGTGAAGTTTTGTGGGATGAATACTTTACGGTACTTTTGCAAAAGCGGCCGACGATAGGGACGGTGGCGGTATGTAATACAAGCCTCTATGAAGTTCTACAACAGAAATAAGGAATTGGAACAGCTTGCCCGGATAAGGCAACGCGCCTTTGTAGACCATTCACAGTTGACGGTGGTGACCGGAAGGCGGCGCATCGGCAAGACCAAGCTGATAATGAAGAGCTGTGACGGCACGCCGACCGTGTACCTTTTTGTCAGCCGGAATAATGAGGCGACTTTATGCCGGCAGTTTTCGGGTGCGCTGCGCCGGGCGCTTGGTTGCTATGTGCCCGACGGCATCACTTCCTTTGTGCCGCTTTTCGAGCAAATCATGGTCATGGGCAAGACTGCCGCGTTCAATCTCGTGATAGACGAGTTTCAGGAGTTTTTCAACATCAATCCTTCCGTGTTCAGCGGCATGCAGGATGTGTGGGACAGATACAAGGACACTACCCGTGTGAACCTTGTAGCGTCGGGCTCGGTATATACCCTTATGCACCGCATCTTCATGGATTATAAAGAACCGCTCTACGGCAGGTGCGATACCATTATCCACCTTCGTCCTTTCTCGACTTCGGCGTTGAAAGAGATACTTTGTGATTATTATCCGGCATATACCAACGATGACTTGCTGGCCCTGTTTACCATTACCGGCGGCGTGCCCAAATACGTCGAGTTGTTGATGGAACGGGGAGCTTTCACCGTAAACGACATGATAGGGTGCGTGACGGAAGAGAATTCCATATTCCTTGAGGAAGGGACGATACTGCTGGCCCAGGAGTTCGGGAAGAAATACGGCAACTACTTCTCCATCCTCTCGGCCATCGCTTCAGGCAGGAACACCGCTCCCGAAATAGCGCAGGCCGTGGGTGAGGCAAACATCGGCGGTATGCTGCTGCGGCTTGAAGAGGATTACGAGATCATCTCGAAGAAACGTCCCGTGGTGTCGAAGGAGCGCAGCCAGAATGTGCGCTACCAAATAAGAGACAATTTCCTGCGTTTTTGGTTCAGATACGTCACCCGTTACCAGAACTTGATACAGATGGGGCTGAACGACAAGCTGCGTGACATCGTCTTGGCCGACTATCCAACCTACTCCGGCCTTGTGCTTGAAGAATGGTTCCGCCGGAAACTCAGAGAGGAAGGATGTTACAAAGATATCGGTTCATGGTGGAATACGACGAAAGGGAATAAAACCGACAGTAGAGAGGTGGACATTGTCGCCATTCCGGTGGACGGCGACGCGCCCGTGCTGGTGGCGGAAGTGAAAAGGCAAGGCAAGAACTTCAAGCCGGAGTGGTTTGAGGAGAAGGTGGAACACCTGCGTGACAAGATTCTTCATGGCTGCAAGATAGAATCCCGGCTGTTCACGCTTAATGACATGTAACGCTACACGCGGCGTGCCCAATGTGCACGCAGGCTTTGCTGTTTTTTCCTTTTATATCTTTCCCACAGCTTGCTTTTTTAACCAAGAAGGCATACATTTGTAGCGCTTTAACCAAAAAAAGGAGGAATGATAATGAAAAGCTTGAAATGTTTGTTGTGGGGCGCCGGCCTGTTGCTGTGTGCAAGTTGTGGCACGCAGGCGCAAAATGAGGAAGCGGCCGAGGATCAAGGGAATGTAGTCGTCGAGACCATCATGGCACGGCGCAGCGTCCGCCAGTACACCGACCAGCCGGTGGAGCGTGAGAAATTGGAGCAGATAGCCGAGTGCGGCATCAACGCGCCCAGTGGCATGAACGCGCAGCCTTGGCAGGTGCGCATCGTGGACAATGCCGACTACATCAACGGGATTACCGACGCTTTCAAGGCAGCCAACCCGCAGATGGCCGAAGACGCTTCGTTCAAGAACATGTTCCGCAACGCCACTGCCGTTATCTTCATCGCTTCGCCTGCCGACGGCAGCGGTCAGTTGGATTGCGGCTTGCTTGGCGAGAACATGATACTTGCCGCGCAATCCATGGGATTGGGCACTTGCTGCTTGGGCGGCCCCATCGCCTTTATGAAGAACGACGCTTCCGCCGCTCCCTACGTGGAGAAGCTCGCTTTGCCCGAAGATTACCAGCTGCTCTATGCCATTGCCGTGGGCTATCCCGACGAGGCTCCCGAAGCAAAGCCGCGCGATGCCGGGAAAGTGCGGTTCGTAGAATAGAACTCCTGCGTGAACTTCCACTCGGCCTGCACGCTGCTCGTAGGCGGCTTCTTGGCATGCACCGTCATGGCATGCCGGGCGCAAACACAAGAGGTGGTCCTTGGCGACGCACAGCCTTCGGTCTACCTGCCCTTGCTGCAAGGCAAACGGATTGCCCTTTTCTCCAACCATACCGGCAGGGTGGGGAAAAGACATATCCTTGACGTGCTGTTGGAGCAGGGCGTCGACGTGGTGACACTCTTCTCGCCCGAGCACGGTTTCCGTGGCGACGCCGACGCGGGCGAAGATGTGGCCAGCTCTACAGACGCGGAGACGGGGCTTCCCATACGCTCGCTCTACGGCGGCGGGGAGAAGCTGCTCGATGC
>JAJPYW010000206.1 GCA_021204715.1 Prevotellaceae bacterium | reverse complement strand
AGTCATCCGTTGTGCCCAAGTCGGTAAGCAGAAGGCTGTATGACTGCCCGTCGTCATCGTCGTAGAGCACATAGCTGCCCTCAGAAAGCATATAGAACGTGCCGGTGCTCACTTGGCTGTGGTTGTAGCTGTACGTGCCCGAGAGCGTGCGGTCGTAATTGAGTGTCAGCTGGTAGCTCTGCGCCAATTTATACGGATGCGTATAGAGTTCCGTTGTTATCGCCGTGTAAGCGTCCGCCGAAATCTCCCCGCCCAAGCGTATCTCCGTAGAAGAGAATATATACTGCCCGCTCACGCCGCTCACACGGAAGTTCACCGTCAAGCTGCCCTCGCCGGTAAAGATAACCTGCTCGGCGCCCCTTGCGAGGAAGCGGCACAGGTAGACGCCCGTTTCGGTCTGCTCCACCGACAAGTTCCCGTTGTTGTTCACCACGCGCACCGCGTCCACATCCTCCCCTTTCAGGTAGAGCGTCAAGCTGTCGCCCACGTTCACATCGAGGGTATCTGTCGCCGCGACCTCCTCCTTGTAGCGGTTGTCAAGGTAGACCGAGAAGCGCGTCTGGCCGCCGTCGTTGTCGTCGCAAGAGGCCAATCCGCCAGTTACAAGCAGTGCCAAGCCCATTAGTGCCAATACATCTCTTTTCATATCGTTTATTCTTTTAATCGTTTGTAAAGCGGTCACGCCGCGTCGTCAGCGAGCAACACCTTGAACGTTCTCGACACTTCCGTAATCTCCGCGTCGGGGAACAGCGCTTGGAACGTTTCGGTCAGGTCTTGCGTCAAGTAGAACTCACCGGCATCGCTGTCGGCCACGGTGAGTGTGAAGCACGCCTCCCAGTCATCGCCCGTGAGCGTGTAGTCGTTGTCGTCGCCGAGGGTGAACGTGCCGGTCACGGCAAGCGGTTGCAGCGTGAAGCCGCCCGACTGTACGGTCTCGTAATCGAGTGTGAGCAAGTTGCCCTGTTGCGGATAATAAGCGTCGAGCCGGTAGCGTATCTCCTCTTCCTGCGCCTCCGTCAGGTTCCCCTCCACCGTGTAGCTGCCTTCGTTAAGGTAGTAGGTCTTGCTGAATCCGCTCACTTGGAAGTAGACGCTCACGAAGCTTGAACTGCAGATAAAGACCACATAGTCTAACCCCGCCACCGTGAAGGTGCAGGTGAACTTCTCCCCCTCTTGCTCCACGCCGATGCGCGTGTCGCTCACGCCGCATTTCACTTTGTCCAAAGCATCGGCCGTGTCCACCACCTCGCCCATGTCATACATATATTCCGTACCCACCACATAGAACGACATCTGCTGTCCCAAGTCAAGATAGAACGTGTCTGTTTCCGCCACTTGGTTCAAGTGGAAAGCGTCGGTATAGACGTCTACGGTGTAGACGGGGCCGGTGAGGTAGTCGTTTTGCGGCTTGTCGTCATCGCCGCAAGCTCCTGCCATGAAGAGCGTGAAGAGGCAGATGAAGCCGGCGGAAAGCCGCTTGCCGGCGCGTTTCAATGCAGCAGCCTTGTAGAGGCATGCTGCCCCGCGATGATTATGGATGGTCCTTTTCATAACGTGTCGTTCTCTTTTTGTGTGGCAAAGTTACCGCTTTTTTTGGTTAACTTCCTATTATCTTGCCCATAACGGTAGAAGCCTTTACCGGGACGCGGCGCCGCGCCCCTATTCCGTTATCACCTTGTATCTCCATTGCAAGCTCCCGGTGAGCCAGTCGAAATAGAAGATATACGTATTGTCCCCTTTATAGGCAGGATAGACGAAGCCGTCGGCTATCTCGTTGTAGTAAATCACGAACACGTAGGTATAGAACGTGTACGCGTATCCCGCATAATCCGTCTGTATGGCATAACCCCTCCATAAAGGTGTGTCGTTGGTAATGGACGCGCCGGTAAAGCAGCCGGGCGACACACCGGTAACGTCGTCTCCTTGCGCCGCGTTGCCCAAGTACTTGATGTCGTTGAAACGGGCGTACTTCCAGTACACCAACGCCGCCAGCTTAAACGCGCCCGACCGCTCCGTGTCGTCGCCCAAGGTGCTTTTGAATAGGGAAGAGGTGGGCGAGAGCGTGATGTCCGCGTCGCGGAACAGGGTGGCGTGGTTGTCGAAGCCCGTCAATACATCTTCCGTGGCGCCCGCCACCATAGAGGCTTCCTCGTCGGTCATGGTGTCCGTTCCAACCTCTTCCAAGCCGGGCAGTATCTCGTCGAGCGATACGGCTCCGTCCGCTGCTTGGAGCCGGTCGATAAGCGCCTGCATGCCGTCGGTGATGTAGGGGGTGGCATCCCCCTCTTCTTCCTCGGCTACGACTGTGTCCTCTTGCTGATAATCCTCGTCGGCCATGGGCGAGGCATCGTCCGTGCAGCCGGCAAGCAGCCCCATGGCAGCCCATGCCAATAAAATAAATAGGTATTCTTTCATCATCATATCAATTCCCTGTTTTGCGTTTTACTTGCGACAAAAGTAAGGCTTTCTTTTGATTCCTGCAAGCGGCGGTGGCAAGTATTGGAATACCACGCCGCGCCGGGCGATAAACAGACCATTAAAATCGACCAACGGGCAAGCGGTTATTATCGAATCGCTTCCATGCAGTTTATCGAATCGCTTCCATAGGTGCTATGAACTATGATAAAGAATCTGCATACGGTTAACGATAA
>JAJPYW010000218.1 GCA_021204715.1 Prevotellaceae bacterium | reverse complement strand
ATTTAATGGTTTATTCCTAAGGTTTACGAGTCCGTCAGCCACCCTGCGGAAGGCTTTCGGACTTTACAAAGATAAGGTGTCTTTTCGAATTATGCAACTCTTTGAAGCTTTTTATTCCATTTATACCGTCAACAACTTAAGCGGTGGTATGTTGACACGCACGGCTATTTTTACAACACGCTTTTATGGCGGTGCGGCGAAAGCTTTCGTCAACCCCTAAGAAAAGCTTTCATCAGATTTGAAGGAAACGGTGATTTGATACTATGCCATGCCGTCCTTCCGCCATACCGACAACATACCGACAATAAGAAGGGATACATTCAGAAACACTTTCTTCTTTGATCAAAACACCCCTTTTAGCCCCTTCTGGAAGGGGTTGGAGAAGATTGGAAGATAGCAAGACAACGGCCCGCCGGAAGGCTTACATCCGCCGCAACACCTTCCAGAAACCTGCGGGCAGGTAAACGTTGTCGAGCCGGGCGGCGTCGCAGAACATGGGGGCTATCTCTTCAAGGCGGTAGCCGGCTATGCCGCACCCCACGGCCGTGACCAAGAACTTCAGTTCCGAATGGTCGCGGGCGAATGTGGTGAAACGCCCCACGGCCTGCCGGGTGCTGTCCAAGCCTTCCATGGTAGGGATGGCGTAGGATTGTCCCTGGAGGCCTTCGCCATTGCCCCACACCGCGCCGAACTTTAAATAGGCCGTAAGGGCCGCACCGCCACCATGCATGCCTTGGGCGTTGCTGCCGAAGACAAACACTTCGCCGGGGGCCAATTCATTGATAAAGGAGGGGGATGTACGTGCGGGTAACGCGCCGGTATCGCCGCCTGTCGTCCGACAGGACTCTTCCTCAGTATAAAGATCGCTCTTTCCCATATCGCGCAAGTTTAAAAAAGGTGATATATAGACAAGTAACCGCCCGCTGTCAGCCTCTTCACCGCCTTTACACCGCGCTTTATACACGGGGGAAAAGGAAGCAAGGCGGACTTTCCATGCCGTTACCGTTCACAAAGATAAGGCGAAAGCGGCAATAACTTGTAACTATTTTACGCTTTTTTCGTGGTAACAGTAGCATAAATGGAAATAAATCTCTATCTTTGCGTGAATACTCGCATGAGTGTTCAATAAAATGCAATATATAAAGAAACCTAAGAAACCATGGAACAGAATTTTTTTGCCGTTGACCTTGGTGCGACCAGCGGGCGTACCATTTTAGGCAGTTTTACTGCCGACGGGCTGAGAATGGAGGAGATCAACCGCTTCCCCAACTATTTGATTGAAGTAGGCGGGCACTTTTATTGGGACATCTATGCCTTGTACCGCCACATCATCGACGGACTCAAAGCGGTGGCTACCCGAGGGACGCACATCACCTCCATCGGTATCGACACGTGGGGTGTCGACTTCGTTTGTGTGGGCAAAGACGGGCATTTGCTCCGCCAGCCTTTCTCTTACCGCGACCCGCACACGATGGGCGCGCCCGAGGCTTTCTTCGCCCGTGTACCCCGCAAAGAGGTGTATGCCAAGACGGGCATCCAAGTGATGAACTTCAATTCACTGTTCCAACTCGACACCATGCGCCGCCACAACGACAGCGCCTTGGAAGCTGCCGACAAAATACTTTTCATACCCGACGCATTGAGCTACCTGCTGACGGGCGAGATGGTGATGGAATATACCATCGCCTCCACAGCCCAGTTGCTCAACGCCGGCACGCGCCACTTGGAACCGAGCCTGTTGGAGGCATTGGGACTGAAGGAGGAGCAGTTCGGCCGCTTCGTCGATCCGGGCGAGACAGTGGGCACGCTCACCGCCGAAGTACAGCACATTACCGGCTTGGGCGCCGTGCCCGTGATAGCCGTGGCAGGACATGATACGGGTTCAGCCGTAGCCGCCGTTCCGGCATTAGACAAGAACTTCGCTTACCTGAGCAGCGGCACATGGTCGCTCATGGGTGTGGAGACTGACGCTCCCGTCATCAACGAGCGCACCGAAGCGCTTAACTTCACCAACGAAGGCGGCGTGGCAGGCACCATCCGCCTGTTGAAGAACATTTGCGGCATGTGGCTGCTTGAGCGTTGTCGCCTGAACTGGGGCGAGACCAACTACGGAGACTTGATTGCCGAGGCACAGGCCGCCGCTTCTTTCCGCAGCCTCATCAATCCCGATGATCCTTGCTTCGCCAATCCCGCCAACATGAACGAGGCCATCCGTTCCTATTGCTTGGCCACCAACCAGCCCGTGCCCGAGCGCCGCGGCGAGGTGGTGCGCTGCATCTTCGAGAGCCTTGCCCTGCGCTATCGTCAGGTATTGGAAGACTTGCGCGGACTCTCGCCCACGCCCATCGAGACATTGCACGTAATTGGAGGCGGCAGCCGCAATGATTTGTTGAACCAGTTTACCTCCAACGCCGTGGGTATCCCGGTAGTGGCCGGTCCGTCTGAAGCCACCGCCATAGGCAACATCATGATTCAAGCCATGGCAGCCGGTGAAGCCACCGACGTGGCCGGCATGCGCCGCACCGTGAACCGCTCCATCCCGTTGAAGAAGTACGAGCCCAAAGACGTGGAGACATGGGAAGCCGCGTACACGCAGTTCAAGGAAGTGGTGGCCAAGAAGGGCTGACCGCCAGAAACAAGCCATTAAAGATAATCTGAAGTAAA
>JAJPYW010000288.1 GCA_021204715.1 Prevotellaceae bacterium | reverse complement strand
GTTTTTTGGTGTTTGAGGCGGATATATGAAACATTTCACTATCTTTGCCCCATAAAGCCCGCGCATAGCGGGCGGAGAAAGTAAATCTATTATCAACGCAGACGGCAGCGCAACCTGCCGTCACCTAAAACTTATCGTATGGGAAATCTATTCTGGCGAGGGCCGGAACATCCGCTTTACGGATTGGCTCTTCTCGTGTGTCTAACCTCGTGTGTCAACCAAGTGGGAAACGGACCGTCTACAGGCTACGCTTCGGGCAGCATCCCGATTACCTTCACCACCACCATTACCCAAGCCGCCACCAAAGTGAGCGGCAACGCCTTTGAGAACGGCGATGAGGCAGGTCTCTACGCCGTACTCGCTCCTGAACAACTCAGTGAAGAACGCTACCTCGACAACCTGCGTCTGGACTACGGCGCGGACGGTCAGCTGCACGCTGAAGTAGAGGTGTTCTACCCCGAAGATGAAGGGGCAACCCTCGACTTCTACAGTTATTATCCCTACCGGGAGAGCGGCATGGCGGCAGGCAGCCAAGCCATGGACATCTGCGTCAGCAGCGACCAAAGCCGGGAGAGCGACTACGCGGCTTCCGACTTCCTGCTGGCCTGTACCACCGGCGTGCAAGCCGGCACGCAGCCGGTGGCACTCACCTTCGAGCATCGTTTAGCCAAAATCAACTTCACACTCTCACCCCAAGCAGGAACGGAAGCCGCCGACATCGTGGCGGCCGACCCGGTGATTATCGTGGACAACTTGCATACCTCGGCAAGCCTCGACCTGCAGACCGGCAGCTTCACCTACGACGATACGTATGCCGACATCATCCCCTACGGGAACTGGACGGAAGCAGACGGAATTGTGGCCGGCAAGAGCTGCATCGTCCTGCCCCAACCGTTGGAGCAAGGCTTGGAAGTGACGATGGAATGGGGCGGAAAGCTCTATACCTGCCCCTTGACGCTCGACAGTATAGAGAGCGACACGGAAATCACGGTGAACATCGAGGCCACACCTTCCGAAGAGGAGACCTTGACCGGCATGGTGGCCGACATCAAGGCATGGAGCAACACCCAAACCCTCGACACGGAGAACCATAACAGCCTGAGCCGCATCAGCGTCGCGGCACTCAACTTCGAGCAGTCGGGCATCTACCATGTACATCACTTGGGGCAGACGGTGGCGGAAGTGTGCAAGGAGTACCTGTACGACACCGCCGGCAGCCACCCCGTAGACGCACAAGCCATCGTACTCTACCCCGTAACAGGCGGTGAGGCCGACCTTACCCAAGGCACCGTGCTGCAACTCTTGGGCGAGACGGAAGCTATACACGGCGGCACCGTCAGTTGGGATACCGCCGATGGCACCTTCACCTACACACCGGGCAACTCTCCACCCATAACGTGTTTCTATATCGACGAAGACGGCACCCCTACCCTTACACCGCCCGACAACGCCTTGACGGTAACCGTCGGCAGCTACCTGTTGAACGATACACGTAGCGGCCTCTACACCTACCCCGTTGTCAAAGTGGGCACCCAATACTGGATGCGCGACGACCTGCACACCACCTTTTACAACGACGGGGAAGCGATTCCCCCAAAAACAGCCTTGAACGAAGGAGCCGGTTACTTCCAATGGGAATACGACATGACGATTTACCTCTACAACGGCGAAGCCGTGCTCACCGGGAAGATGGCTCCGCAAGGGTGGCGCATACCCACCGAAAGCGACTGGACACGCTTGAAGACGTATGTCAAGGAGGATGCTTCTAAGCTGAAAGGGGGTACTTGGGAGGCATTGAACGGAAAACTCAGTCCCTACACCAACGAGACCGGCTTGAATCTGCACCCCGACGGCATGCTCTCCCCCAGCTTGGGGTATGTGAACCGCGTCTACAACGCCGTCTACTGGACATCGGGAGAGAATGGAGAGCCGCTGGGGCAGCACACCGTCTACCTGCACAGTGATTCCAACGAGATAGCCTTCCAAAGCACCCAAGTAGACAACATTTACATCGCCGTCAGCATCCGCTGTCTCAAAGAGTAGTCTGCCGCAGCATGCCGAAGGGAATTATTTTCAAGTAAATTGGGTCAAGCCTGTTACTTTGTCATTTCTTTTTCCTACTTTTGCCAAATATGCGGTCTTTAACGGCCGCAAAGGCACAGAGAAGAGAAGAAATGAAAGTAACAGACTTGATTAAAGGCAGCGGAAAGACGGCATTCGCCTACGAGTTGTTGCCGCCGCTCAAAGGCACCGGCATAGAGAAGCTCTACGAAACCGTCGAGACGCTGCAGGAGTTCGCCCCCAAATACATCAACATCACCTCACACCGCAGTGAGTATGTTTACAAGGAGATAGGCAACGGTCTGTTCCAAAAGAACCGCGTCTACCGCCGTCCCGGCACCGTGGCCGTGGCCGCCGCCATACAGAACAAGTACAACGTCACCATGGTGCCCCATGTGCTTTGCAGCGGCAACACGCGCGAAGAGATTGAGTACACCCTGCTCGACCTGCAATTCCTCGGCATCACCGACCTGTTGGTGCTGCGCGGCGACAAGGCCAAGCACGAGGCACGCTTCACCCCCGAAGCCGACGGTTACAGCCACGCCATCGAATTGCAAGCCCAAATCAACGACTTCAACCGGGGCATCTTCATAGACGGCTCGCCCA
>JAJPYW010000205.1 GCA_021204715.1 Prevotellaceae bacterium | reverse complement strand
CTACGTACCCGACGTGCGCAACTACCTGAAACGCCAGATGCACTTCGAGATGATGGGCAACACCCCCATCATGAGCATCCGTCAAGAGCCGTTGGCACAGATGGAGAACCGCATTGTCAAGCGCGCGTTCGACCTGCTCTTCTCACTTACGTTCCTGTGCACGCTCTTCCCATTCCTCTATATAGGGATAGGCATCGCCATCAAGTGTTCCTCGCCCGGCCCCATATTCTTCAAGCAGAAGCGCAGCGGAAAAGAAGGCAAGGAGTTTTGGTGTTACAAATTCCGATCCATGCGGATAAACGACCAAAGCGACACCCTGCAGGCCACCAAGAACGACTGCCGAAAGACACGCGTGGGCGACTTCCTGCGCCGCAGCAACATGGACGAACTGCCGCAATTCATCAACGTGCTGCGGGGCGACATGTCGGTAGTAGGGCCACGCCCGCACATGCTCAAACATACCGAAGAGTACTCCAAGCTGATTGACAAATACATGGTGCGCCACTTGGTAAAGCCCGGCATCACCGGCTGGGCGCAAATCAACGGCTTCCGTGGAGAGACCAAGGAACTCTGGCAGATGGAAGGGCGCGTGTTGAAAGACATCTGGTACTTGGAGCACTGGACGTTCCTGCTCGACATCTACATCATCTACCGCACCGTCAAGAACTGTATCATAGGCGACAAAGCGGCCTATTAATTCCGTCAAAAGACAGGAAAGCACTACTGCAAAAGCGGGGAAAAGACACAATCAAAAGGCGGGGAAGGGCAACATTGCGGAATAATTCGTACTTTTGCGGCAGATTTCTAAACAGCGCGACCATGCCCGCCATTGAATTGATTGACAAATATTATCCCCAAGCGGACGAATTGAAGCACATACTGCTTACGCACAGCCGCAGCGTGGCTGAAAAAGCCCTGCAGATTGCCGACAAGCACCCCGAACTCGCCTTGGACAAGGCGTTCCTCTATGAAGCCGGCATGCTGCACGACATCGGTATCTTCCTTACCGACGCCGAGAGCATACACTGCCATGGCACCATGCCCTACATCTGCCACGGCTATTTAGGAGCCGACCTGCTGCGCGGCGAAGGCTATCCCAAGCACGCCTTGGTGTGCGAGCGCCACACCGGGGCAGGCCTTTCGTTAGACCAAATCATCGCCCAAGACCTGCCGGTGCCCCACCGCGAGATGATGCCCGTGAGCTTGGAAGAACAAGTGATATGCTTCGCCGACAAGTTCTACTCCAAAACCCATTTGGAACGCGAGAAGACAGTGGAGAAGGCGCGCAAAAGCCTCTCACGCTACGGCGAAGCGGGCGTGTTGCGTTTCAACCACTGGTGCGAACAGTTCTTGTAGCAATCTAAATTTCTTTAAAAAGGGAATAATACCATATTAATTACCTACTTTTGCCCTTTAGTGTGTAAACAAACAGTGCACGTTTTTGAAAGCGAGAACCGTCATATCATTCATACTACTGTGCGCCCTGCTACTCTTTTCAGGTGAAGCCCTCTCCCAGCTCCGCCGCATGGGTATTTCCCTGCCCCAAGGACTATATGCCGACTCTTTGCAAGTAGACTCCCTGCCGTCAAGGGACACCTTGCAGACCGACTCGGCCATGCCCGCCGCGCTCAAGAAACGTTCCCTGCGCAAGCGGGCCCTCGAAGGCGACACCCTGCAAGGCGATTCCCTTCCCGACTCACTGCGGCTCTCCGCCCTGCCCCCCGACTCGCTCGCCGCCGACACACTTGAACAACCTGCCAAGAAGAGCGACGCCTTGGACGCGCCGGTCGACTATGAAGCCACCGACTCCATCGTCTTCACCCAAGACGGCTACGCCAACCTCTATGGAGAGGGCAAGGTACTCTACAAGCAGAAACGCCCCATACAGTTGGAAGCCGATGTCATTACCATGAACATCGACAGCAGCACGGTATTCGCCCACGGCGTGGAAGACACCTTGGGCGTGGCCAGCGGCCTGCCCGTGTTCACCGACGGCGACACGCCTTACGAGTCAAACACCATACGCTACAACTTCAAGAGCAAGAAGGGACTCATCAGCAACGTAGTCACCCAGCAGGGCGAAGGCTACGTGGTGGGCAACAACGCCAAGAAAGGCCCCGACGACGACATATACCTGAAAGACGGCAAGTACACCACGTGCGAGGACCACGAGCATCCCCACTTCTACATGCAGATGACCTACGCCAAGGTGCACCCCAAAAAGAACGTGGTCACCGGCCCGGCCTACTTGGTGGTGGAAGACGTGCCCTTGCCGCTTGCCGTGCCCTTCTTCTTCTTCCCCTTCTCGAGCAGCTACTCTTCGGGATTCATCATGCCCACCTACATAGACGACTCCAACCGCGGCTTCGGCCTTTCGGACGGCGGCTATTACTTCGCCATCAGCGACATGATGGACTTGAAACTGCAAGGCGACATCTTCACCAAAGGCTCGTGGGCGCTGAACGCCGAAACCAACTACAACAAGCGCTACAAGTTCTCCGGTCTGTTCCAAGCCAGCTACCAAGTGACCAAGACAGGCGACAAAGGGTTGCCCGACTACTCCGTGGCCAAAGACTTCAAGATTGTGTGGTCGCACCGGCAAGACTCCAAGGCCAACCCCAACACATCCTTCTCGGCCAGCGTGAACTTCGCCACCAGCAGTTACGAGCGCACCAACCTCTC
>JAJPYW010000042.1 GCA_021204715.1 Prevotellaceae bacterium | reverse complement strand
AATCGATGTTCATAATCTCACGTTTATATGTTCTTGTCGTAGGTATGCTTTCAATTGTGGAATGCTTATCTCGCCAAAGTGGAACACGCTGGCGGCCAAGGCTGCGTCGGCTTGGCCAAGGGTGAAGGCATCGCGGAAGTGGCTCATGGCGCCGGCGCCGCCCGATGCGATGACGGGGATGCGCAAGTTGCACGCCAACGCTGCCAAGGCTTCGTTGGCGAAGCCGGCTTTCACGCCATCGTGGTTCATGGAGGTGAAAAGTATCTCGCCGGCGCCACGCTCTTGGGCTTCCTTGGCCCATTCGTAAAGACCGCGGCCCACGGGCTTGCGCCCGCCGTTGATGTAGCATTGCCACTGTCCGTCAGCCTCCTTGCGGGCATCAATGGCTACCACGCATACTTGGGAACCAAAGCGTCCTGCTATTTCGTTAATGAGCGCAGGATGACGCAAGGCGGCGCTGTTAACACTGACTTTGTCGGCTCCGGCGGAAAGTAGCCGCTCTACATCGGCTAACTCGTTCACCCCGCCGCCCACGGTAAAGGGTATGTTGACTGCGGCGGCCACGCGACGCACTACATCGGTAAAGGTCTTGCGGCCTTCGTGGCTGGCGGTGATGTCGAGGTAGACGAGCTCGTCGGCTCCTTCCCGGCTGTAGCGTCGGCCCAATTCCACGGGATCGCCGGCACTGCGAAGGTCAACGAAGCAGGTGCCTTTCACGGTCTCGCCCCCGCGCACGTCAAGGCAAGGGATTATTCTTTTGGCAAGCATCGCTGTACGAGTTCTTTTAAGTTGATGGTTCCTTCATAAATGGCTTTCCCGATAACGACAGCGGGCACGCCGGCTTGTTCCAACGCTTCGATGTCGGCTATGGAGCGCACGCCGCCGCTGGCGATGAGGCGGCAGCCGGGATGTTTTTTCATCACTTGGGCATAGAGTTGCGTGGCGGGACCTTGCAGGGTGCCGTCGCGGCTGATGTCTGTGCAGAGTATGTGGCATGCACCGGCTTGCAGGTAGTTCTCCAAAAAGTTATCCAAAGTCACGGTACTCTCTTTGAGCCAGCCGTTGATGCTGATAAAGCCGTTACGCACATCGGCTCCGAGAATGATACGTTCGGTCCCGTAAGTGTGCAGCCATTCAAGACAGGCATCGGGATCAGTGACGGCGACGCTGCCCAAGGTGACCATGGCGGCACCACTGTCGAATACGTGTCGGATATCGTCTTTACTCTTCACACCGCCACCGAAATCGACCGTGAGTTTGGTGTGGGCGGTGATGGCTTGCAGTACGGCCAAGTTCACTACGTGGCGGCACTTGGCACCGTCCAAGTCGACGATGTGCAGGCGGCGGAAGCCTGTCTGCTCGAACTCACAGGCCAACGCGACAGGGTCGCCGTAGGCTTTTTGGGTGTCGTAATCGCCCTGTGTGAGGCGCACACAACGGCCGGCAATGATGTCTATGGCTGGGATGGGTTCTATCATAAAGCAAGGAAGTTGCGTAAGATGCGCTCGCCCACGGAACCACTTTTTTCAGGGTGGAACTGGGTGGCGTAGAAGTTGTCTTTCTGCAGGGCTGCGCTGAAAGAATGAATGTAGTCGGTGCGGGCGATGGTCCAAGGGCAGAGGGGTACATAGTAGCTGTGTACGTAATAGACGTACTCGCCGCCGGCTATGCCTGAGAAAAGTTTGGAATCGGAAGGTTGAATGTCGTTCCAGCCGATATGGGGCACTTTCTGGGCTTGTTCTGTGGGGATGAAGCGGTGTACGGGTACATCGAAAAGGCCCAAACAGTCTACATTTCCCTCATCAGAATGGCGGCAGAGGAGCTGTTGCCCGATGCAGATTCCTAATACGGGCTGCGTGAGCGAGCGTATCAAGGTGTCGAGTCCGTGTGTGTGGAGGTACTTCATGACATGGCCGGCTTCTCCTTGACCGGGGAAGAGGACCTTGTCGGCCCGGCGGAGTGCTTCGGCGTCGTCGGTGAACAAAGGCTCCACGCCCAAGCGTTTCAACGCATGCAGCACGGAATAGATATTGCCGGCATTGTATTTCACGATGGCTACGCTCATATCTCTTGAATAGTTTCTGTATCGGGCTTCTTTCAGGCTGCAAAAATAAGAAGAATCGCACACTTAACGACATCCATCGGGCTCTTTTTATTGACTATTGTTGGGATTGAAGAGGAAATGTACTAATTTTGCCAACCGTAAGCCGACTGTTCCTGCCTTGAAGGAAGCTTTTTGAGGCAAACGGTTAAGAACAAACTTATAAACATATAGGCATGAAGAGATATTTACTGATGGTGGTGCTTGTGTCGCTGCCTTTCCTTGTTTTCGCAAAAGGGCGCAAGGAGAACGTGAACCCGTTGGGTGACGGGGCAAGTGACCGCGCCTACTGGACGCAACTGGCTTATACGATGGCCGCTCCTGTATTGGAGAACATGGCGAACGGCACGCTGCAGCAAAACATGCAGTTGGAACTGTCGCCCACGTGGGACAACCGCGACAAGAAGGTGGCTTACATGGAGTGCTTCGGCCGCTTGATGGCGGGTATCGCCCCGTGGTTGGCGTTGCCAGATGACGACACGGCTGAAGGGGCACAGCGCAAGCAGCTGCGCGAGTGGGCGCTGAAGGCTTACGCCAATGCCGTCGATCCCGATAGTCCCGACTACTTGGGTTGGAAGAGCGGCGGCCAAACGTTGGTGGACGCGGCCTACGTGGTGGAATCGTTCCAGCGTGCCTACGATGCCTTGTGGATGCCGTTGGACGAGGTGACCAAGCAACGCTACATCAGCGAACTGCAAGGCTTGCGCCGCTATGAGCCGCCTTATACCAACTGGTTGCTCTTCTGTGCCATGGAAGAGTGCTTCATTTTGAAAGTGGGTGGCGAGGCGGACATGTACCGCATACACAGTGCCATGAACAAGGTGGAAGAATGGTATGTGGGCGACGGTTGGTATTCTGATGGGCCGTCGTTCGCTTTCGACTACTACAACTCCTACGTTATACAGCCCATGTACTTGGAGTGCTTGGAGATGATTCGCGAGAAGTTGGGCGACGACACGTGGAACGTGCGCACCTATATACAAGAGAACGATGAGAACCGAGGGGCGGATTACCGCTACGGTCAGGCGTTGTTGCGCATGCAAAAGTTCGGTGTCATTTTGGAGCGCTTCATATCGCCCGAAGGAACGTTTCCCGTAGTGGGGCGCAGTATCCCTTACCGCTTGGCGGTGTTGCAACCGTTGGCTATGTTGGCTTGGCAGAAGAAGCTGCCCGCAGAGCTTTCCAACGGCCAGGTGCGGGCGGGCATCACGGCGGTGATGCACCGTATGTACGATGGTAAGGGTGCCTCGAACTTCACGCCCGACGGTTTCTTGACCATCGGATTCGTGGGTTCTCATCCCAATGTGGCCGATTGGTATACCAATAACGGCAGTCTTTATATGACATCGCTGGCTTTCATGCCGCTTGGTCTGCCTGCCGACGATTCTTTCTGGACCGATGATCCGCAGAAGTGGACGAGTAAGAAGGCATGGGAAGGTGATGACTTCCCCAAAGACCACAAATGGAAAATAAACAAGCAGATCCTTTATTGGGAATGATTATTGGATGAAATGATTGACCCGCGCCATATTCTTATCAACGATTTCAACTATCCGCTCCCGGAAGAGCGGATTGCCAAGTTCCCGTTACCGGTACGGGACGAGTCAAAACTGTTGGTGTACAAAGGGGGCGAGGTCTCGGAGACTGTTTTCCGTGAATTGCCCGGATTGTTGCCCGAAGGGAGTTTGTTGGTATTCAACAATACGAAGGTGATACAGGCGCGCCTGCATTTCCGAAAGGAGTCGGGAGCTCTCATCGAGGTGTTCTGCGTGGAGCCGCTGGATCCCATGGATTATGCGCTGAACTTCCAGCAGACCGCACGTTCGGTTTGGCTCTGCTTGGTGGGCAACGCGAAGAAGTGGAAAGAGGGTACCTTGCGGCGGGTGGTCATTGTGGACGGTAAACCCATTACGCTGACCGCCATTCGGGGCTTGAGTTGCGGAACGGGACACCGGGTAGAGTTCCGGTGGAACAATCCGCAAGTGACATTCGCCGACATATTGGAGGTGTTCGGGGAGTTGCCCATCCCGCCTTACTTGAACCGGGATGCGCAAGAAAGCGATAAAGTGACCTACCAGACGGTATACTCCAAGATAAAAGGCTCGGTGGCCGCGCCCACGGCCGGACTGCACTTCACACCGCAGGTGTTGGAGGCGCTGCGCACGCGCGGATTCGATTTGGAGGAGCTGACGTTGCACGTGGGTGCGGGAACTTTTAAACCGGTAAAGAGCAGGGATTTGATTGGACATGAGATGCACTCGGAGTACATCTTCGTGCACCGCGGCACCTTGGAACGGTTGGTGGCGCACGGTGGCAGGGCGATAGCCGTGGGCACCACTTCGGTGCGTACGTTGGAGAGCCTCTATTACATAGGCGCCACCTTAATGGCGAATCCCGACGCGACGGGGAAGGCGTTGCAAGTGCGGCAATGGCAACCCTACGGAAAGAACGGTGAGCCTGCGGTGAAGGTGCCTGTAATGGACGCGCTGCAAGCTGTCATCGCTTACTTGGACCGCCGCGGATTGGATGCGCTGCACACCTCTACACAGATGATTATCGCCCCGGGCTATGAATATAAAATCGTGTCGGGTATGGTCACCAATTTCCATCAACCGCAAAGCACGTTGTTGCTGCTTGTATCGGCCTTCGTGCACGGTGACTGGCACAAGATTTACGACTACGCTTTGGAACATGACTTCCGCTTCCTAAGCTATGGCGATTCGTCATTGCTGCTGCCGTGACGGTGCCATCGGCCCTTGTACGGTGTATCTGTAAGCGGACGAGAATAGTTTTTTAGACAAAATACCCACTTTTTTGTCCATACGCTCCGGTTTAAAAACAACCCGCTTGATAAAAGACCTGTACGAATCAAGAGACATTTGCTTCGCAGATTATGCTGATATATGATGTGGCATCGTCTTTTAGTCTACTCCCTTCATTTCAAAAGGACATTCCTTCTATTTCTTCCAACTCGACCGATTTGAGGAACAACCTTAAATCGGTCAAAAAAAAGCACTTTTTGAAAGATTTATAGCAGGTGGATTGCAAAAAAAAAGTGTATATTTGGCACGTAATATAAATACAAACTAAAAGTAATCTTATGATAAGAAACAAATGGATGGCGTTGTGCCTGACGGCCGTGCTGTTGTATCCGCTGCAACAGGCGGGTGCGGTGGAGAAAAAGGATAAAGTAGCTTCTGACCGTGAAGTATGGTGTGAAGTGTTGTACCGCATGGCCGCTCCGGTGCTGGGCAGCATGAGTGAAGGCAATCTGCAGGCAACGATGGATGTGGAGAAGAGCCCCACATGGGATGGACGGAACGAAAAGGTGGCCTATATGGAGTGCTTCGGCCGCTTGATGGCGGGGCTTGCCCCTTGGCTCTCCTTGCCCGATGACGATACGGCCGAAAGCGTCCAACGTCATCAACTGCGTGAATGGGCGTTGAAGAGCTATGCCAATGCGGTGGATCCCGAAAGCCCCGACTATTTGTTGTGGCGTGAAGAGGGGCAGACTTTGGTTGACGCCGCTTATTTGGCCGAGAGTTTCCTGCGGGGCTTCGACGCACTGTGGGTGCCGTTGGACACGCTGACCAAGCAACGCTACATCGAAGAGTTCACCCAACTGCGCCGCGTGGATCCGCCCTATACCAACTGGCTGCTTTTCTCGTCTACCGTGGAGTGTTTCTTGCGCAAGGTGGGCGCACAGAGCGATACCTACCGCATTGTCTCCACGCTGCGTAAAATAGAAGAGTGGTATGTGGGCGACGGCTGGTACTCTGACGGCCCCGGCTTCGCTTTCGACTACTACAACAGCTACGTGCTGCACCCCATGTATATCGAGTCTTTGGAGGTATTCTCACAAGACGGGAAAAAGAAAATATGGAATGCGTCGCGCAGCAACTTGGACCGTGCGTGGAAACGGATGCAACGTTTTGGCATGATATTGGAACGTTTTATCTCTCCCGAAGGGGCGTTTCCCGTATTTGGCCGTTCCATCACCTACCGTACGGGAACGCTCCAACCCTTGGCCATGCTTGCTTGGCGCGGCAAGTTGCCCGAAGAGCTTCCGGGCGGACAGGTGCGCGCGGCCATGACCGCTGTGATAAAGCGCATGTTCAGCGACGGCCGCAATTTCAATGAACAAGGGTTCCTCACCCTTGGCTTCAACGGTTCGCAGCCCGACATCGCCGACTGGTACACGAACAACGGCAGCCTCTACATGGCGTCGTTGGCTTTCCTGCCTTTGGGATTGCCGGCCGACCACCCCTTCTGGACAGACGAACCGCAACCATGGACTTCGAAAAAGGCGTGGGAAGGATTGAATTTCCCCAAAGACCATGCTTATTACGAGAAGTAATCAATAATGAAATAAAAGGAACTATGAATGCCCTTTACAAGAACTTTCCACTGTTGGTCGGCGCGTTGCTCTTGCCGTTATTGAACAGTTGTTCTACCAGCGACAACAAGGCCGACACCCCTTTTGAAGCGCACTTGGTCGCCGTGGGCGAGGGGTACAGCCAAACTTCTGTCAACACCACCATCTTCCGCAGCAATTCCCTTGTAACCAACGGCAACGAACAGTATGTAGGTTATTATGACGCCGATGGTTTCCTGACCGTGGCGAAGCGTAAGTTGGAGAATGAGGCTTGGGAACTCTACCGCACCGCTTACCGTGGCCATGTGGAGGATGCCCACAACGTCATCAGCCTGATGGTGGACGGTGACAACTTCCTGCACGTGGCGTTCGACCACCATGGAGACACCCTGCATTACAGCCGCGGCATCGCTCCGGGCAGTTTGGTACTGGGCGCTATGGAGGAGATGACCGGCGTCGACGAAGACGACGTCACTTATCCTGAGTTCTACCGCTTGGCCGACGGCGACTTGATTTTTGTCTACCGTTCAGGGAAATCGGGCCAGGGCAATTTGGTGATGAACCATTATGACCTGCAGAGCAGGCAATGGGACCGTGTGCAGGATGTACTCATTGACGGGGAAGGGGAACGCAACGCCTATTGGCAGATGTGCGTGGATCAGCGGGGCGTCATCCACCTATCGTGGGTATGGCGCGAGACGTGGTTGGTGGAGACGAACCACGACCTTTGTTACGCCCGTTCTTACGACAACGGGAAGACTTGGTACAAGACCGACGGGACGCAATATGAACTTCCCATCCGCTTGGACAATGCAGAGTATGCCTGCCGGATTCCACAAGACTCCGAGTTGATAAACCAGACCAGCATGGGAACAGACACCATTGGCAACCCCTACATCGCCACCTATTGGCGTGATGCGGACAGCGATGTGCCGCAATACCGCTTGGTATGGCACGACGGCGAGGCTTGGCATCACTGCCAAGTCTCCAACCGCACTACACCCTTCTCCTTGAAGGGAGGCGGCACGAAGATGATACCCATCTCGCGTCCGCGCATCGTGGTGGAAGGCAATGAGGCCTACTACCTCTTCCGTGACGAAGAGCGGGGCAGCCGCGTCTCCATGGCTTATACGAAAGACCTCGCCGGCGGGAATTGGGAAGTGGCCGACTTGACCGATTTCCCTGTAGACGCATGGGAGCCGACGTATGACACCGAACTGTGGAAACAGCAGAAGAAACTGCACATTTTCGTGCAACATACCTTGCAAGGCGACGGCGAACAGACGGCCGACATAGAGCCTCAGCCGGTATATGTTTTGGAGCTTAATAAATTAAACAACGATTGATATATGAAAGTAAAAAGTCTATTTTTCCTTGGGTGCGTCGCAGCCCTCGCTTCCTGCACCACCTCCCCGCAATTGACGGCGGAGCAAGTATTGGAACAAATCAAGTTGGCTAACGGTTATTGGCAATCAGAGAACCCGGCAGAAGACCGTTACTCTTGGGATTACGCCGCCTATCACACCGGAAACATGGAAGCTTTCTTCCTGACCGGAGACTCCACCTATTATAATTATTCCTTGGCTTGGGCCGAACACAACGAGTGGAAAGGAGCCAAGAACGAGAACCCCGACGAGTGGCTCTACAGCTATGGCGAGACCGATGAATACGTACTCTTCGGCGACAACCAGACCTGTTTCCAGATTTATGCCGACCTCTATAACATAGCTCCTGACGAGCAAAAGATAGCCCGTGCCAAAGAGGTGATGGAGTATGAAATGAGTACGCCCCGGAACGATTACTTGTGGTGGGCCGACGGACTTTACATGGTCATGCCCGTCATGGTGAAGATGTACAACATCACGGAAAATCCGCTCTACTTGGAGAAGATGCACCAGTATTGGCTTTATGCCGACAGCGTGATGTACGATCCCGAAGCCGCACTCTACTACCGTGATGCAAGGTATGTATATCCCGAACACAAGAGCGTGAACGAGAAGAAAGACTTCTGGGCACGCGGCGACGGCTGGGTATTGGCCGCTTTGTCCAAGGTATTGAAAGATACACCCAAAGACGACGTTTACTATCAGGAGTACTTGGACCGCTACCTTGCCATGGCAGCCTCAATCGCGGCTTGCCAACAACCCGAAGGCTATTGGACGCGTAGCCTGCTCGATGCAGAACACGCGCCCGGTCCCGAGACCAGCGGTACGGCTTTCTTCACCTATAGCCTGCTGTGGGGCATCAATAACGGTTTGTTGGAGAAGAGCGATTACGAGCCGGTTGTCAGGAACGCATGGAACTACTTGACGACCGTTGCCCTGCAACCCAACGGCCGCATCGGTTACGTACAGCCCATCGGCGACAGGGCGATTCCCGGACAAGTAGTTGACGCCGACTCAACGGCAAACTTCGGTGTAGGCGCGTTCCTGCTGGCAGCCTGCGAGATGGTACGCTTCTTGGAAGCCGATTGACATCTCGAAAAAGTAACGGCAACCTATAACTGCTAATACAAAACCATGAAACACCCAAGCACCCTCTTTTTGCCAATCCTCTTCCTAACGGCAGGCATGTTTTGGCCGGCTTCCCGGACCTTCGGACGCACTATCTGTCCCACTTTGGACAAAGAGACAAAGCCATCCACCACACCGGCAGGAACAGAAGCCACCGTCTGCGGCCCCGACGGTTTGCTGCAAGTCACGGTACATTGTCCTGCAGGCGGGAAAATAAGCTACGCCCTTACCTACAACGGCAAACAGATCTTGGAACCCTCCCCGTTGGGACTTCGCACCACAGCCGGCGACTTCACCGGGGGCATGACCTTGACCGGACAAGAGGAGCGTGCCATCGATGAAAACTATTCGATAGACCGCATCAAGACTTCACAAGTACATTACCGCGCCAACGAGCTTACCTGTTCTTTCACCAACGGTGAAGGGGGAGAAATGCAACTCACATTCCGTGTGAGCGGCAACGACGTCGCCCTGCGCTATACTTTGCCGCGACAAGGAGATACGGGCAGCGTGCGGGTGTTGAAAGAAGAGACAGGGTTCCGCTTTCCCGAAGAGACCACCACGTTCCTCTGCCCGCAGAGTGACGCCATGATTGGTTGGAAGCGCACCAAACCCAGTTATGAAGAAGAGTACAAGGCCGATGCCCCCATGGACGAACCATCGCTCTACGGACACGGCTATACCTTCCCTTGCCTCTTCCACGTAGGCGAAAAGGGTTGGGTGTTGGTCAGCGAGACGGGTGTGGACAGCCGTTATTGCGCTTCCCGCTTGGAGAACAGCGGCAACCTGTATCAAATAACATTCCCCATGGCGGAAGAGAACAACGGCAACGGCAACCCCGAGCCTGCCTTCGCCCTGCCCGGCCACACACCCTGGCGCACCCTTACCGTGGGCGAGACGCTGGCTCCCATTGTCGAGACCACCGTTCCTTGGGATGTGGTGGAGCCACGCTACCAGAGCGCGCACGAATACAAGCCCGGCCGCGGCACGTGGAGTTGGATTCTGTGGCAGGACGAAAGCATCAACTATGACGACCAAGTGCGCTATGTAGACTTGGCCGCCGCCATGGGATATGAATATGTGTTGATAGACAACTGGTGGGACACGAACATCGGCAAGGAGCGCATGGAAGAACTCATCCGCTACGCTAAAAGCAAAGGTGTCAATCCTATCCTGTGGTACAGTTCCAGCGGCTATTGGAACGACATTGTGCAAGGCCCCGTGAACCGCATGGACAACGCCATCATACGCAAGCAGGAGATGGCGTGGCTGCAGCGGCAAGGCGTGAAAGGCATCAAGGTCGACTTCTTCGGCGGCGACAAGCAGGAGACCATGCGGCTCTATGAAGAAATACTGAGCGATGCCGACGACCACGGCCTGATGGTCATCTTCCACGGATCTACCATTCTCCGCGGCTGGGAGCGCATGTATCCCAACTACATGGGCAGCGAAGCGGTATTGGCCTCGGAAAACCTGATATTCGACCAGCACTATTGCGACAATGAAGCCTTCAACGCCTGTCTGCATCCCTTCATACGCAACACCATAGGGTGCATGGAGTTCGGCGGATGCTTCCTGAACAAGCGCCTCGATAAAGGCAATGACGGCGGCTCCATACGCCGCACCACCGATGTGTTTGAATTGGCCACCTGCGTGCTTTTCCAGAATCCGATACAGAACTTCGCTTTGGCGCCCAACAATCTGGAAGATGCCCCGCAAGTATGCTTGGACTACTTGAAGCAAATGCCCACCACGTGGGACGAGACACGTTTCATAGACGGCTATCCCGGCCGTTACATTGCCTTGGCGCGCCGCCACGGTGACACGTGGTATGTGGCGGCCGTCAACGCCACCGACGCGCCGCTCACGTTGAAGCTCGACCTGCCCATGCTGAAAGCCGGGGCGGACATCTCACTCTACAGCGACGGCAAGCAACTGCAACCACAAATGGAAACCACGCAGTTGCAACGCGGCGGCACCCTGCAGCTCACCATCCGGCCGCAAGGAGGCGCCGTGTTGGTACAACAATAAACTGATTTCACCTATTATGATTATTCACTTTATATTATAAACGATGTATAAAACCATTCAATGGATAACGGCAGCCTCGCTGCTTTTATCTTCCACCATCACATTGCAGGCGGGAAACGCCAAAGTAACCAACGAGCCCGATTCCGTTTATCTCTTCGCCTACTCGGCCGACAACGGCCAGGGCGGATTGAAGTTCGCTTATAGTGCCGACGGCAATCATTGGACAAGCGTGGCCGGGGAGTATCCATACCTAAGTTCCGACTTCGGCGCTTGGGGTAGCGGCAAGAAGATGTTCCATCCCCGTTTGGAGCAATGCGCCGCCGACGGCAAGTGGTACTGTACTTGGGAAGCCACCAAAAGCGGCAAAGTCATCGCACTCGCCACTTCCGGCGATCTGTTGAGATGGAGCCGTCAAAGCTATTTCGCTCCCGAAGAACGCGCTTCCCGTCTCCCCTCCGGATTGCGCCCTGTCTCCGAGACGCAGATTACCCTCGCCGGCAAGCAAAAGAGCGGTTGTCTGCAGCGTGTCCCTTACGATGTAGTCCGCCGGTTGGTTCAATATGCCGGTTACAAGCGTTCCAACCAAGCGCAAGTTGAAGAGCAGACGGCACAAGACTCTGTCCGCTTTGCCGGGTTAAAGGCCATGGAAGCCACGATCACTGTCGATGCCGGCCAAGGCAAGCCCATCAGTGAAAACCTGATAGGCATCTTCTTCGAGGACATCAACTACAGTGCCGACGGAGGCCTTTACGCCGAGTTGGTGCAGAACCGAGACTTTGAGTATTCAGCCACCGACCAATCGAAAGCGCGTTGGGGAAACGACTATGCTTGGACACTCTACGAAGCGGGAAAGGTGGTACCCTTGACCGTTGCCGATGATGATCCCCTCCATGCCAACAACCCCCATTATGCCGTCATTACTGTAGACCGGTCTGAAGTCACCCTGCAGAATGAAGGCTACGACGGCATACCGTTGAAGAAAGGAGAGAAGTACGACTTCTCCCTCTTCGCCCGTGTCCCCCAAGGAAGCAATGGCGGCAAGGTCAAGGTGAGCCTGCTTGATAAAACAGAAAGTGAAGTCGCCTCCACCTTGCTTGAAGTCACCTCGCACGAATGGACCAAACTGCAAGCCGTGCTTTCCGTCTCTGAAAACGTGCACGGCGCCACCCTTGCCGTTACGCCCCAAGCCGCTGGCACCTACCATTTCGACATGATTTCACTCTTTCCGCAAAACACCTTCAAGGGACGTGAGAACGGGCTGCGTGCCGACTTGGCCCAGACGTTGGCCGACCTTCATCCCCGCTTTGTCCGCTTCCCCGGCGGATGCGTGGCCCACGGCAACGGCATCGACAACATGTACGACTGGAAAGGTTCCATCGGGCCGTTGGAAGCGCGCAAACCTCTCTCCAACCTTTGGGGCTACCACCAGACACGCGGATTGGGTTATTTCGAGTATTTCCAGTTCTGCGAGGATATAGGAGCCGAGCCGTTGCCTGTCCTTGCAGCCGGCGTTCCCTGCCAGAACTCCAACCGTGGCAGTCACCATTCCAAAGACGAGCTGAGCCGCTATGGACAACAAGGCGGTATTCCCATGGAAGAGATGGACGCCTATGTACAAGACATACTCGACTTGATAGAGTATGCCAACGGTGACGCCAAGACAACCGAGTGGGGAAAGAAGCGCGCGCAGGCCGGGCACCCCGCGCCCTTCAACTTGAAATACATCGGCATCGGCAACGAGGACCTGATAACAGATGTCTTTGAAGAACGCTTCACGATGATATACAACGCCGTCCGTGAAAAGCATCCTGAGATTACCGTTGTGGGCACCGTGGGCCCCTTCAATGAAGGCACCGACTACGACGAAGGATGGGCGCTTGCAAGCAAGTTGGACATCCCCGTTGTAGACGAACACTACTATGTCGCCCCCGGTTGGATGATCAACAACCAAGGATTCTACGACAACTACGACCGCGCGAAATCGAAAGTCTACTTGGGCGAGTACGCCGCCCACCTGCCCGGCCGTCCCAACAACTTGGAGACAGCCCTGGCCGAAGCCCTCTACCTCACATCCGTGGAGCGCAACGGCGACGTGGTGGCCATGACTTCCTACGCCCCGCTATTGGCCAAGAAAGGTCACACCCAGTGGAAGCCCGACCTGATATTCTTCGACAACGAGAAGGTCAAGCCCACTGTAGACTACTACACCCAGCAAATGTACGGACAGAACGCAGGCACCGAGTATTTGCCCTCCACCCTGCGGTTGAAAGCGTCTGTAAAGAAAGGCTCCCCGAAAGACGGGCCGGCAATGGTGGATAAAGAAGCTCAGCAAGCGGCAGCCGGGAAGCGCATAGGCGTGTCGGTGGTTAAAGAAGAGAAAACCGGCGACTACATTGTGAAGTTGGTCAACTTGTTGCCCGTCGAGGTCACGTCGCAAGTAACGGTAAACGGCGTCAGCCTTCCCGCCACCACCGCCGTGAAGACCGTGTTGACAGGAAAGCCCGCCGACAAGAAAGCCCGTCCTTCGACCGGCACCCTCGAGATACCTGGCAACGAGTTCACCTACACCATGCCCGCTTATTCGTTCACTGTGTTGCGCATAGCCCGGTAGCCCATAGCTGCCCAAACCGTTTGTGACAATGAACCTACGGAAACTCCTGCCGGCGGCGGCTGCACTCGGCCTCTCCATAGCCGTGCAAGCCGCTTCAACCGCGCAACCCCGCCGGCTGCTGTTCGACGAAGGATGGCGTTTCGCCTTGGGCGACTACCCCGAAGCCGCCGCTCCCGACTATGACGACAGCACTTGGCGCGCGCTCGACCTGCCCCACGACTGGAGCATAGAGCGGGCGCCCGACGCTGCCGCCCCATCGGGGAACGACGGCGGTTACTACGCCACCGGCACAGGCTGGTACCGCAAGGCCTTCACCCTGCCCGCCACGCAGCCGGGTACTGTTACGAGCATCTACTTTGAAGGCGTCTACATGAACGCCGAAGTCTATATCAACGGCCATCTGTTGGGACTGCACCCCTACGGATACACCCCCTTTTACTACGACCTCACACCTTATCTTAACAGTGGCGGCAAGAACGTAGTCGCCGTGCGCGTGGACAATGCGCGGCAGAAGAACTGCCGCTGGTATTCCGGCTCGGGCATCTACCGCCATGTGTGGCTGCAACAGAGCGGAAGCGCGCACTTCACCCAGTGGGGTGTGGGCATCACCACGCCTGAAGTAGACAATGCAAGGGCCGTGGTACGTGTGGAAAGCGACGTGACAAACGAGGAAGAGCACCCCTGCCGGATAACCTTGACCACCCGCTTGTTGAAAGAGGGTGTGTCGATTGGCATACCCATTCAAAGCGAAGTCGATATACCCGCAGGCGATACCTGCCGTGTGGAGCAAACCCTCTATGTAGAGCGTCCGGCCCTTTGGTCCATAGACACGCCCCACCTTTACCAACTCCTGTTGACAGTGGAGCGCGACGGCACCACTACCGATGAACGCACCGAAACCTTCGGCATCCGCACCATTACATATAACACGGACGACGGCTTGCTGCTCAACGGCAAGCCCCTGACGCTGAACGGCGGCTGCATGCACCATGACAACGGCATCTTGGGAGCCGCCGC
>JAJPYW010000278.1 GCA_021204715.1 Prevotellaceae bacterium | reverse complement strand
ATGCTGCCGCTCTTCGGCCCCGAGAGCGGCAGCATGGAGAAGAGTGTGCCCCACCTGCAGTTCAAGGGACGCTACATCCTCACCTCCACCAAGTCGGGCCTGATGATCGTTGACCAGCACTTGGCCCACGTGCGCATCCTCTTCGACCGCTACATGCGCCAAATCAAGCAGCGGCAAGGCGTCTCGCAAGGCGTGCTCTTCCCCGAAATCCTGCGTCTGTCCCCTTCCGAAGCCACCGTGTTGGAAAGCCTTTGGGACGATTTCACCGCCATCGGTTTCGACTTAAGTCCCTTGGGACAAGGCAGCTACGCCGTCAACGGCACGCCCGCCGGCATTGAAGGCTTGAGCCCCGTGGAGTTGCTGCGCGACATGGTGCTCACCGCCATAGAGCAAGGAGGCGATGTAAAAGAAGAGATACAAACATTGCTCACCCTTACCTTGGCCCGCGCAGCCGCCATAGTCTACGGGCAGGCCTTGACACAAGACGAGATGTCCGACTTGGTAGACCGCCTGTTCGCCTGCGACACGCCCAACTACACCCCCGACGGCCACACCGTGGTGGCCATTCTCAAAGAAGAAGACATAGAACGGCTGTTCAAGTAAGGGGCGCTTTGCATAATCTGCACATCACATCATACGCAAGTCCGGGATAAAAAAGAAAAAATAGACAAGAGTTGGTAATCATCAGGCTATTTAGTACATTTATATTTGAAAATCAGTGCTTTATTTAAAGCACATACCTGATGATTACCCCGGACAAAGTTATAGATTCATTGCAGTCCGATAAAAGATACACTCTCTTTACAGTTGTCTGTCAAGCTAAACGGCTTGTAATGACTGTGGGTATCGAAGGCATCGCTCCGTTTTTCGTGCAGACGTAGGCACTCACATCCACTGCCAACCGGTGTGCCTCTTCCAACGGCATGCCAAGCAAGCGTGCGGCGCAGAAAGAGCCGGCGAACGAATCGCCCGCACCGACGGTATCTACTACATCCACTCGCGGCGTGGTCAAGAAAGAACGCTTGCCTTGGGTGAAAACATAACTTCCGTTCACGCCACAAGTCAAAATGAGCGTGTCAAAGTGAAAGTCATTGAGCAACTGCCGGCATGTATGCTCCGCGTCCAATCCCGGCCAGCCGAACAGACGGCCCACGGTAACGAGTTCTTCATCGTTAATCTTCAAAATATTGCACACCTGCATGGATTCTTGGATAATCTCTTTGGTATAGAAGTTCTGCCGCAAGTTGATATCAAATATGCGCATGCAACCGTTTGGCGTGGTCTCCAAGAAGCGTCTTATCGTGCCGCGCGACGTTTCGCCGCGCTGTGCGAGCGAGCCGAAGCAGACGGCCCTGCAACTGCGGGCAATCTCTTCCATAGCGGGTGTGAACTGTATGTTGTCCCACGCCACGCCCTCTTTGATGTCGTACACGGGAACGCCTGCATCGTCGAGCGTGACGAGCACCTGTCCTGTGGGATAGGGAACTTCTTGCAATGCATACCTCAGTTTCTTACCATCGAGTGCCTTGCGCGTCTCTTCACCCAAAGCATCGGTTCCAATGGCACTTACCGCCATGGAGGGCAAGCCGAACTGTCCTACGTGGTAGGCAAAGTTCGACGGTGCGCCGCCTAAATTCTTCCTGCCGTCGGGAAGAACATCCCACAAGAGTTCTCCCAATCCTACAACCAACTGTTTCATTTCTCTGCTATGCTTTAATACGTTTGATATATGTCAACAAATAAACCACGCCTACCGCCATCACGCCCACCGCACATACCTGTCCGCAGGCATCGGCGGCAAAGCCCATCAAGAGCGGGAAGATGGTGCCGCCAAACAACCCCGTAATCATCAGCCCGGAGACTTCGTTCTGCTTGTCGGGAATGGCCTGCAACGCTTGCGACAGTATGATGGAAAATACATTGGAATTACCGTAACCCACCAAGGCGATGGCAATATACAAAATAATCTCCGTTTTACCAAAAGCCATCCCCACCATGCTGAGCAGCATCATGGCCACACTGACGCAGAAGAACACCTTGTGGCTTACTTTGCGCAAGAACCACGAGCCGGTAAGACAGCCCACCGTACGGAATACGAAGTAGAGGCTTGTGGCGAAGGCGGCATCGTTGAGCGTCATGCCAAGCCTTTCCATCAACAGCTTCGGGGCGGTGGTGTTGGTACCCACATCGATGCCCACATGACACATAATGCCCAAGAACGACAGCAGCACCAACGGCTTTCCAAGCAAGCGGAAGCAACCGGCATACGAGGATGAACGTTGCTTGACGGTTTCCTCCTCGATGGGAATCGAGCAGAGCATCAACGTGGCAAGCACGCCGATGATGAAGTAGACGGCAAACAACACGCGCCAACCCAATCCGAAGGAGGGCAACACCGAGGTGGCCCCCCACATGGCGATATAGGGGGCAAGGAAAGAGGCGATGGCCTTGATGAACTGTCCGAAAGTGAGCGTGCTGGCCAACGAATGGCCCGTAACAATAGACGATACAAGCGGATTCAAGGAGGTTTGCATCAACGCATTGCCTATGCCCAAGAGAGAGAAGGCCAGCAGCATGACGGTGAAACGCTCGCCCCAAAGAGGCAACAACAAGGCGACGGCGGTCACCAATAGCGACAACAACACGGTGCGTTTCCGGCCTATCTTGTTCATGAGCATGCCAGTAGGGACGGAGAAGAGCAAGAACCAGAAGAATACCAATGAAGGGA
>JAJPYW010000272.1 GCA_021204715.1 Prevotellaceae bacterium | reverse complement strand
ACGGTGAATACCTTCTTGTAGAGACCCACTCCTCCGGGCAAGAAGCCGTCGCTTCCGCTCAAATGTTCGTCGAAAGGCAGCTTGATGCTCCAGTCGTGCGGCAATTGTATCTCTTCCCATTCCCAGCCTTGTGGCATGAAATCCATCTCCATGGCACGGGGTTCATCGCCCAAATGGAATTGCCAGTCAAAGTCGAAAGTCTCCTTGACGCGGTTTTGTGCTTGCAGCGTCCAAGCAAGGCCCAAGAGGGCTGCCAATAACATTGTAATCTTTCTCATCGGTTTTATTATCAGTAGTTTGTTGTACATCTTATTTTACTTTATCACGCGGTAGGCACCGCCCACCATCGCCTTGACCATGCCTTTCATCTCCAGCTCGAAAAGCAAGGCACTCAAGCGGTGTACCGGAATGTCGCTCTCCACCACCAAGGCGTTGATTTGCAAGCTGTCGTAACGCGAGAGAATCTGCACCACGCGCGTCTCCTCTTCCGATAGCTCCACGAAGGGCAGGCGGGGAGCGGCTTTCTCCACGGCTGCCCCGTCTTCTACCCAACCCATGGCCTTGGCGAAGTCTTCGGCATGTTGTATCAGTGCCGCCTTGTTGTCGCGCAGCAGCTGGTTGCATCCCACAGAAGCCCCGTCGGTAACACGCCCCGGCACGGCGAAGCAATCGCGGTGATAGCCCATCGCCAGTTCGGCGGTGATGAGCGAGCCTCCTTTGGCCGCCGACTCCACCACCACCGTGGCATCGGCCATCCCTGCGATGATGCGGTTGCGGCTGACGAAATGGTAACGCATGGGGGAAGTGCCGCTGTGGAACTCCGTAACCAGACCGCCCCCTTCCAGCATCTCCACCGCTGTCCTGCGGTGAGCCGGCGGATAGATGCGGTCGAGTCCGTGTCCCAGCACCGCCACCGTGGGCAAGCCGTTCCTCATGGCCGCGCGGTGGGCTTGCACATCGATGCCATAGGCCAAGCCGCTTACCACCAATACATCGGGTACCAACGCCGCCAAGTCGCGCAGGAAGCTCTCACAGAACTGCTTCCCATACTCCGAAGCGCGGCGTGTACCCACTACCGAGACCACGTGCTTCCGGTTCAAGTCTGCTTCGCCTTTGAAGAAGAGTGCCAAGGGGGCATCCTCACACTCGCGCATGCGTGCCGGGTAGGCGGTATCATGCAGCGTCAGGCAGGTGATGCGGTGCTTCTCTGCAAAGGCAAGCTCCGCCTCGGCGCGTGCAAAGATGTCGGGTGCATCGAGTGCCGCAAGCAGGGGCTTCCCGATGTCAGGCACCAACCGGGGTAGTTCACCGCGCCGGCGGAACACATCGGCGGCACTGCCCACACACTCCACCAACCGTTTGGCCACGATGGGCTTGATGCCCGGGCATAGCGTCAAGGCGACGCTGCAAAGGGGTTCGTTGTACTCCATCACTCCACAAGATAATCTTTGAACAACTCGTCGAAGAGGGCGCAGTCGCCCAAGCGGCCGTTCACCACACACACCGTCTCCACCACCGATTTCACCACCACCTTCTCGTCGCTTTTGCGGAAGAGGTCTTGGTAGAACACATACTTGATGCCCGCCTTCTTCAAGCCCAAGCGGCTCACGAACACATCGCCGCTCTTCAAGGGAGTCTTGAAAGCCATGCTGATACGCGCCACCACCGGGTCCACCCCTGCCGCGTGCAGCTTGGCAAAGCCGCTGCCCGTAGAGAGCAGGAACTCGTGGCGCGTATGCTCCAGATAGTGTTGGTAGTTGGCATTGTTCACGATGCCTTGCAGGTCGCACTCATAGTCGCGCACCTTCATTTCCAGTTCATAAATATACTTCATGGTTCCTCTTTTTCACCGTCGGCCGGCGTGTCCAATCCTTTAAATCGAAGCAGTTCCTCGTTCGTAACTATCTTGTAGAGCTTGTCGCTGGGGCGTATCTTCACCGATTTCATCGAGAAGTGTTCCCCCTTGTGTACCGTTTGTACGGGAACCAGTTCCACACGCGCCTCTTCCAAGGTCATGTATTCGGCACCGGTGGTAGGGCCGATGACAAGCAGCTCGTCGCCCACGCTGATTTCCGCCGCTTCCACCAAGAACTCAGCCACGCCGATGTGCGAGAAGTAGCGCACCCCCTTGCCCACATAGATCTTGCGCTTGGTGGCTGCCGAGCCGTAACGCTTGCTCCACTCGCCCAGCCGTTGCCCCAAGTAGTAGCCGTCCCAAAAGCCGCGGTTGAAGACACTCTTCAGCTGTTCGTCCCAAGCGGCAACCCTCTCCGGGCTGAACGTGCCTTCGCGGCAGGCGCGGAGTGCCTCCTTGTAGCAAGTCACCACCGTGCGCACGTAGTCGGCACCGCGTGCGCGTCCCTCAATCTTGAAGACGCGCACGCCGGCCTCCACCATTTTGTCCAAGAAGTGAATGGTCTTCAAATCCTTGGGCGACATGATATATTGGTTGTCCACTTCCAGTTCGTCGCCCGTCTCCTTGTCGCGCACGGTGTAGCTGCGCCGGCAAATCTGCATGCACGAGCCACGGTTGGCCGAGTAGCCCATCTCATGCAGGGAGAGGTAACACTTGCCCGATACCGCCATGCAGAGTGCGCCGTGGCAGAACATCTCGATGCGCACCGGCTCTCCGCTTGGGCCGCAGATGGGTTCCTGCACGATGTGCCGGTGTATCTCCTTTACCTGCTCCAAATTCAACTCGCGTGCCAGCACCACCACATCGGCGAAGCGGGCATAAAAGCGAAACGCCTCCACATTGGAGATGTTCAGCTG
>JAJPYW010000155.1 GCA_021204715.1 Prevotellaceae bacterium | reverse complement strand
CAGCAAATTTCTTGGAAGCCAAAAAGAGTACCGCCGCCAGTACAAGCGCTATCACGCCCAAAGAAATTACTGCAATCAGAATTACATTCATAAATCAGTAGTTTATAATTTTAGTATGTATTGAGTTCGTTTACGGGACGGATGGAGAAAGAGAGCGTACGGCTCAGCCGCCCTTTGTTCAGCCATACGATGAAATAATAAGGAACGAGCACGGCCAGCGAGCAGAGTGCCGCCGAGAGTTCATTGCCCCATAAAGCCATGCAGCCGAAAAGGACCACAAGGAGCAACAAAAACGGGAAAACGAAAGCTATCAACACTGCCTTCACGCCCATGGAGAGTTCCCCTACCACCCACACGTGGTCGCCCACCCGGCAAGAAGCCCCGCCGGGCAAGGTCACGTCAATAAGTTTCTCTTTGGTATCGGCCGAGGAACAGCTTCCTTTCGCTTTGCACGACGCACACGCCGAAGTCTGGACAATCCTTACCCGTAGCCGGGTGCCCTCTATGTTTTCCACGATGCCCTGATGTTCTATTGTATTCGCCATTTTGCAAAGTATGCATTACAAAGTCCGGCAAATGTACACAATATTTGTGAATTACAAGAACTTCAAGCCCATTTTATGCCTACATGCGTGGCTTTTTCCCCATTTTTTTGCACTTTTATGCTTATCCGCGCGTTGTGCAGATGCGCTTCAATGGCAGCAAGGTGTGTCGGAATTAGAATTCCTTACCACTGGTAGTTCAAGCCGAAACTCAGCAGCTCCTTCACTTGGAAGTAACTGTTGCCCACGGTGGGGGTGGAGCTGTCGTCGTAGCGGGCGTAGACGTTCAGCTTGGTGGAAAGATACTGGTTCAAGATGAAGTTCACCGTGTTCTCCCACTCTATGCGCGTCCATTCGTAGCTGGTCTGTATGTCGAGCCGCGAGTCGAGTACAATCGAGGGGATGATGGTCCACGAGAGCGTGGGTTGCAGTTGCGAGCCCAAGCTGTGCTGCACGCTTTTGCCTTCGTCCAAGCCGAAACTCGTCTCGTCCACCCGGCTGTTGCCCACATAACGCAACATGTAGGTGAGCGGGGCGATGAACACCGAGAGTGTGGCGTTTTTCTTCTTCAACTTGAAGTCCATACCGAGGCTGGTGCTCCAGTCCATCGGCGCGAAGAAGGCCGATATCAAGTCCTCGCTGTTCGAGTTGTAGCTGTTGGCAAATTGCGTTTTGAACTCGGTGCTGACGGTATAGTACCAGTTGGCCGCAGCCTGCACGCCGAGTTTGCTGTAGAGGCGGAACTGGTCGGTATTGGTCAAGAACTTGTGGTACAAGTCCGACGGCGAAGAGGCCATGCCGAACTTCGCCTCGAGTGTGTTCTCCCACTGCACCTTCTCCTTGTCGTTGTAGTTGGCCGTGAGTTGCACGTTGGCCACCAACGCGAAGTTGCTCTCGCCGCCTTGGTACCAGTTGTCCGATATATAGTTCTGCGTCATCTGCAGGGAACCGTCCCCGCCCGTGGTCCACCAGTTGGGCTTCTTCACGATGACGCCCGCCTCTTCCGACAAGTCGGCATAGCCGTTCTTTTTAATCGCGTCGAGCACTTTGGGCTTCTTGGAACGTTCCTTGTCCAAGTTGTCGGTGTAAGGCCGCATGCCGTCAATCTCCTCCTGCGTGTAGACAATCAATTCAGGGCGGTTCACGTAGGTATCTAAAAGCACGCGGTCCACCACGGCGTTGGCGCGCCGCTTGGCCGTGAAAGCTATCGTGTCGAAGGGAAGCAACTTTTCGGCGCGGCCCGACATGGCATCTGTTGCAGGCTCGAAGCGCCAGTTCACTTGCGAGACGCGTTCAATGGGAGCATAATAATACGTGGCGGGCACGAACATGCGGTAATAATCGGGATCGCCGGCAATATAGCGCGGAGGCGTCATGGGGTCGTTCAAGTAGTCCAACACCTCGATGAGGCGCGCGTAGGAGGCCGACACGGTGTCAAGCCGGTAGCCCCCCTCTTCCAACGGCCGCAACTTCAACACCCAGTCCCTGCTCCACAAGCCCGACAGCGTGTCTATTCTCGCGGCAGCCACGGCCACGCCCGGCCTTTCCACGGTTAGGGTATCATTGACTTCTTGCGCCCCGGCCGTCAACGTCCACACCAAAGCCGGCAGGCAGGCAAACAAATACTTTATTTTCATCGGTTCATTAGCTGCATGGTTCATGCGTGCAAAACTACGTCAAAATGTCTATATAACAAATGAAAGCGAAAACTTTCCCGCAAACATTCCCCTCTTTTCCTTTTTTTGTTTACTTTTGCCGACAAAAAAACAAAGATAACCGTGGGAGAAACAAAGTACATCTTCGTCACCGGTGGTGTGGCCTCGTCGTTAGGCAAAGGAATCATCTCTTCCTCCATCGGCAAGCTGTTGCAAGCCAGAGGCTACAACGTAACCATTCAGAAGTTCGACCCCTACATCAACATCGATCCCGGCACGTTGAACCCCTACGAGCACGGGGAGTGTTACGTCACCGTCGACGGCCATGAGGCCGACCTTGACTTGGGACATTACGAGCGCTTCCTTGGCATCCAGACCACCAAGGCCAACAATGTCACCACCGGGCGCATTTACAAGAGTGTCATCGACAAGGAGCGCCGCGGCGACTATTTGGGAAAGACCATCCAGATTATTCCCCATATCACCGATGAAATCAAGCGCAACGTCAAGTTGCTCGGCACCCGTTACAAGTTCGATTTCGTCATCACCGAGATAGGCGGCACCGTGGGCGACATCGAGTCG
>JAJPYW010000146.1 GCA_021204715.1 Prevotellaceae bacterium | reverse complement strand
CAGTATCTTTCGCATCTTGCGCAAACAAAGCAGCCAACACTGAGGCTACCGAAGAAGAAGTTGCAGTAGAGGAAGTTGTAGCTGAAGAGCCCGCTGAAGGCGAAGAGGCCGTTGTTGAAGAGGCCGCTGAAGATGCCGAAGCTCCCGCCGAGACCGCAGAAACTCCCGCCGAGTAACCGCGTTACGGACGAAGAAATTGAAAGTCTGACGTGCCAAGCACGGGCAGACTTTTTTTTATCCCTACCCACGGCGGCAAGGGCTCACTTGATAATCAATGGAGGCAAGTCCCGTTTCTTAAAACACAAACCGTATGAAAAAGAAAGAAGAGATACCCATACTGCTCTTGACAGGATACTTGGGCAGCGGTAAGACCACCTTGGTGAACCACATCCTCGCCAACGCCCGGGGCATCAAGTTTGCCGTCATCGTCAACGACATAGGCGAAGTAAACATCGACGCCGACCTCATCCAGAAAGGAGGTGTCGTAGGCAAGAAAGACGACAGCTTGGTAGCCCTGCAGAACGGCTGCATCTGCTGCACGCTGAAAATGGACTTGGTACAGCAGATAGCCGACATCACCCGCATGAAGCGCTTCGACTACATTGTCATCGAAGCCAGCGGCATTTGCGAGCCCGAGCCCATTGCCCAGACCATCTGTTCCATACCCACCTTGGCCAAAGCCTATACAGCCGACGGCATCTGCCGCTTGGACTGCATCACCACCGTGGTCGACGCCCTGCGCCTGCAAAGCGAGTTCGCCTGCGGCGACAAGCTCACGCGCAAGCACATCGACGAAGAAGACATCGAGAGCCTTGTCATCCAGCAAATAGAGTTCTGCAACATCATCCTGCTCAACAAAGCCTCCGAAGTAGCGTCCGCTGAATTGGAGCGCATCAAGCAGATACTGCACGCCTTGCAGCCCGCCGCCGAGATCATACCTTGCGACTATGCCGATGTCGACTTGGACAAACTCCTGCACACCGGCATGTTCAACTTCGAGCGCGTGGCCACCTCAGCCGGATGGATCCGCGAGATTGAACGTTCCGCGGCAGAAGAGGATAAAGAAGAAGAGCCTGCACACCATTACGAAGAGGAGGACGACGATGAAGAAGAAGAAGAAGAGGAACATGAACATGAACATGAACATGAGCACGGGCATGAGCATGAACACCACCACCACACGGTCGAAGGAGGCGAAGTGGAAGAGTACGGCATACAGACCTTCGTCTACTACCGCCGTCCCGCCTTGGACATACACAAATTCGACCACTTCGTCGCCACGCAGTGGCCAAGCAACGTCATCCGCGCCAAAGGCGTCTGCTATTTCAGCCACAACCGCGACATGTCCTACCTCTTCGAGCAAGCGGGCGTGCAGAAGAAACTCACCGAAGCCGGCCTTTGGTATGCCACCGCCCCCGAAGAAGAGCTCATCCAGCTCATGCTCCAAGAACCCGGACTGTTGAAAGACTGGGACGACAAGTATGGCGACCGCATGGAGAAAATCGTCTTCATCGGCCAGCACCTTGACAAAGAGAAATTAGCGCGCGACTTGGACGCCTGCTTGGAATAAGAAGGCACTTCGGAGGCCGTAGGCCGACTAAGCCTCCCCTTTGAGGGGAGGTTTGGAGGGGTGTGAAGCAAGGAATAAGCGGCAGCGCCGCTTCGGAGGCCGTAGGCCGACCAAGCCTCCCCTTTGAGGGGAGGTTTGGAGGGGTGTGAAGCAAGAAATATAAATGAATGGGATGTATCCCATTCATTTATAAGCCGCCGACGTCAGCACGATTCTGTCCGGTTGCAGCACCACCAAGCGCCGCTTGTACAAGTCGCCCACCGCCTTCTTGAACGTCTTCTTGCTCACGCCGAAAGCGTCGTAAATCTCTTCGGCCGGGCTTTTATCCGTCAAAAGAATACGGCCGCCATGCGCGCGGATGTATCTCAACAACGTGTCCGAGAACTCCTCCACCATCTCCCTTCCCTGCATTTGCAACGCAAGGTCAATCTTCCCGTCCCCGCGCACCTGCTTCACGTAAGCCTTCAAGCGCGTGCCTATATGTAAAGGTTGGAAAATCTCCGAGTCATACAGCAAGCCGCTGTGCCGGTTCTCAATAATCGCCTTGTAGCCCAAGTCGGTCCGCTGCCAAACAAGAATCTCCACCTCTTGCCCCGGCTCATAATCAGGAAACGCATCCGACAGATACCGTTCCACCTTCGCCGAAGCCACAATGCGGTAGCTCTCCTCGTCCAAATGCGCGTGCACCACATACCGCCTGCCCACCTGCATCCTCACCCGCTGCTCGCTGAAAGGCACGAAGAGATCCTTCATCAGTCCCCAGTTCAAGAAAGCACCGAACTGGTTCACCCACGCCACTTCCAAGAAAGCAAACTCGCCCACCTGCACCAACGGCTTCAACGTAGTGGCCACAAGACGCTCCTCGCTGTCCAAATAGATGAACACATCAATCACGTCACCCACACGGCAATCCTTGGGTACATAACGCGCCGGCAACAAGATTTCCCCCTCGTCGCCACCGTCCAAGTAGAAGCCGAAGTCCACCTCCTTCACCACTTGCAGCTTGTTGTATTTCCCTAATTCAACGCTCATTTGCGATAACTTTTTGCGCAAAGATAACGATAAAGGCAGAACTTTTCATTTAACCAAAGCACATTTTTAATTCAAAAGATTTGCAGTGTGGAAAAAACTCCCTATCTTTGCCGCCACGAAAAGTCAAAAGGTGTCATAGCTCAGATGGTAGAGCAAAGGACTGAAAATCCTTGTGTCCC
>JAJPYW010000118.1 GCA_021204715.1 Prevotellaceae bacterium | reverse complement strand
TAGTTCCTTATTTTTTTAGATATTTTTTGAATTAATGCTGTAACATTTTAGAAAGTGCTGAATGATAGTTAGTTGTAGGGATATAAAGGAGTTGTTACTTTATTCTCTTTGCTCTTCTTTGAGGAAGATGCCGCCTTGCCAACGGTAGGTGACGGCTTTTCCCAAGAGGCCTGAGAGTGTTTCGGCCACCTCTTTCTCGCGGTAAGCGGGGGTGGTGCAGGTAAAGGTGAGGGTGGCGTCGTCAGGAGAGAGTTCGGCTTGCATGAGGAGCATGTCGGCTTGGCGCAGTTGCCGGGACGTGTCTTTGCCGGTGCTGTCGCCGCCGGTGCCGGCGGAAGGTGTCTCTTCGTTCATGAAGTCGGTCAGGACGGGAAGTGACGGAAGGTAGCGCGGGGCGGGCAGTTCTTGCCAATTGGTGGTGTAGAAGCGGATGTCGCTGTCGCACGCCGTGGCGCAGACGGTGGAGACGGTGCAGATGACGCGGGTGCTGTCGGCCATGGGGAGGAGCTTCATCTGCCACGTGCTTTGCGCGCTCATGGCGAGGCGGATGTAGTCGGGCGTGAGCCGTGTCATTTCAGTCTCTCCTCCAAAGCGGTTGGTGACACGGGCCTTCATGCCGCTTTCTATAAAGTCGATGCAGTCGGCGCGGTTGACGGCGGTGAGCAGCGGGCTGAGGGAGTCGGGCATGGCGGTGAAGCACGCTTTGGCCTCTTGCGCGCGCAGCGGGGCGAGTGAGATACAAAGGAGCAGGAGTGGTAGTATTCGTTTCATGACGTGTGCCGGGTTTTACGGTGCAAAGATAAGCATAAAAGGTCAAGGAGCGGCGAAAAGCGTGTCGGGATAGCTGATATCGCATAAGAAAAGGGCGTGGGCAGGCACGGACGTGCCGGCCAACGAGCGGTCGCGGCCTTCGACAACGCGGCGGAACCCGTCGAGGGTGAGCTTGCCCCGCCCTACTTCGAGCAGGGTGCCTACGATGGCGCGCACCATGTCGCGCAGGAAGCGGTCGGCGGTGATGGTGAATACCCACGTGATCTGGTCTACTTGCGTCCACCGTGCTTGCGTGACGCGGCAGTTGTTGGTCTTGGTGTCGGTGTGCAGCTTGCTGAACGAGGTGAAGTCGGTGTAGGCGGCAAGGAGGCTTGCGGCCTCGTTCATCAGTTCAAAATCGGGTGTCTTGAAGACGCGGTAGCTGTAGGCGCGGCGGAAGGGCGACTTGGCGGTGCTGAGGTAGTAGCGGTAGGTGCGCGAGGTGGCGTCGAAGCGGGCGTGGGCGGTGGGGATGACGGCGCGTATGCGCTTGACGGCGATGTCGGCGGGGAGCAGGCTGTTGAGCTTCTCTGTCAAGGCGGCGGTGTCTACAGGGGCTTCGGCGTCAAAGTGGGCCACCATGAGCGAGGCGTTCACGCCGGTATCGGTGCGTCCGGCACCCGTGACTTCCGTGGCCCGGCGCAGCGATGTCTCCAAGGCCTGCATGAGCCGCTCTTGCACGGTGATGCCGTTGGGCTGGATTTGCCAGCCGTGGTAGGCTGCGCCGTCGTAGGCTATGTAGAGGAAGTATCGTTGCACGGTGGTATGGGTTTGTTTTATTCCTCCTCCCGCTCCTGCTTCTGCAAGAGACACCATGCGGCGGGCAGGCAGGTCACGATGTCGCCGGCTGTCATGCCTATGTTGCCCCGCGTCTGCTTGGCGATGTCGCCGGCCAGGCCATGCACGTAGACGCCCAAGCGGGCGGCGGTTTCCGTGTCGTAGCCCTGTGCGAGCAGGGCGAGCAAGATGCCCGTGAGCACGTCGCCGCTGCCCCCTTTGGCCATGCCTTCGTTGCCTGTGGCGTTGAACCAGCACTTGCCCGAGGGGGAGATGACGGCGGTATAAGCCCCTTTCAGGACGATGTGCGCCCCACTCTTCCCGGCCAATTCCACAGCGCGCGTCAGCCGTTCGTAACTGTTCTGGCACTTGCCCACCAAGCGTTCTAACTCTTTGGGGTGCGGGGTGAGGACGCTCCCTTTGGGCAGACGTGCCAAGTAGCTGCGGTGTGCCTCCAAGAGGTTCAGCGCGTCGGCGTCGACCACCATGGGTGCTTGGCACTCGTCGATCTGCGCGAGCAAGGCCTCTTCGGTCCGGGCCTCGCGTCCCAAGCCCGGGCCTATGGCAACGGCTTGGAAGGCGTCGGTATCTACGGGCGAGGAGAAGCAGAGGTCGTTGTCGTCTATCTGCGTCATGGCTTCGGGCACGGCGGTCTGCACGATGAAGTTGTTGCAGAAGGGCACGTGCGCCGTGAGCAGCCCCACGCCCGAGCGCAGGCAAGCCTTTGCCGCCAATACCGACGCCCCGGCCATGCCTTGCGAGCCGGCTATGAGCAACGCCCGCCCGTAGTTGCCTTTGTGGGTGAACTTGCCCCGTGGCTTCAGCATGGAGGGAATCTCACGGGCTTCGGTCAGCTGCCAGTCGGTGTCCAAGGCCTCTATTCCTTCGGGGCTCAAGCCGATGTCCAAGGGCATCCACTCGCCCACGTAAGGTTCGTTCTCGGCGAAGAGGAAGGCGAGCTTGGGCAGTTGCAGCGTGAGGGTGAGGCCGGCATGGAGGATATTGGCGGCGATGTTGTAGCTGTTGTCTTCGCCCATGAGCCCCGAAGGCATGTCGATGGCCACCACGGTGGCGGCAGAGGCGTTGATGTACTTCACCACGGCGGCGAATCCCCCGGCAAGGGGCTTGTTCAGTCCGCTGCCGAAGAGCCCGTCAATGACGACATCTTGGGCGGAAAGATGCGGCGGGGCGAAC
>JAJPYW010000034.1 GCA_021204715.1 Prevotellaceae bacterium | reverse complement strand
CTTGTAGATATAGGTGTTGTTGTCGTGCTCGTCTTCTATGTCGCCGAAGATTTCCTCTACCAAGTCTTCGAGCGTGACGATGCCCGCCGTGCCGCCGAACTCGTCCACCACCACGGCAATGGTCTTCTTCTGCTGCATGAAGAGTTCCATGAGCTTGTGCGCCGCCATGGTCTCGGGCACGATGGGCAACTCTTTGACGTGGCTTCTCCAGTCATCGGTGGCCGTGAACATCTCCGAAGAGTGGATGTAGCCCACCACGTTGTCTATGTTGTCGTCGTAGACGATAATCTTGGAGAGACCTGACTCGACGAAGCGGCCGCGCAACTCGTCAAGCGTGGTGGTGTCGCGGTCTACGCCCACCACTTCGGTGCGCGGCACAATGCAGTCGCGTATCCTCACGTTGGAAAAGTCGAGCACGTTCTGGAATATCTTCACTTCAGAATCGAGTTCTTGCCGGTTGCCGGCGTTCTTGATGCCGGTCTCGACGAAGTAATCCAAGTCGACCTTGCCGAAGGCTTTCTCGGAGGCTTCCTTACCCACCTTCACCCCGAAGAGGCGGAACAACAGGCCGGCCACCATGGAGGAGAACTTGGAGAAGGGATAAAGCGCCACGTAACACAGGCACGAGGGGAAAGCGCCCGCGCGCAGCATCAGGTTGGGATTGATTTTGAAGAGGTTCTTGGGCAGGAACTCGCCCGCCACCAAGATGACGCACGTGGAGATGACAGTCTCTGCCAAAAGCGTGAGGAAATGGTTGTCGACAAGCGGGGCAAGCACATAGCGCTCTACGAGCTGCGCCATGAAGATGCCGTAGACCACCAATGCCACGTTGTTGCCCACAAGCATGGTGGAGATGAAATTGTTGGCATGGCGGAAGTAGTGGTCCAAAATGGCGAACGTGGCGCCGGGCTTGCGCTCCAACTCGAAGCGCAGCTTGTCTACCGACACGAAAGCTATCTCCATGCCTGAAAAGAAGGCGGAGAAGGCCAACGCTATCAACATATACAGCACTGTCTCCATCGTTACTCTGCCGCCTCCCCTCCGGCGGCGGCGTTGTCTTGGACTGCGGCAGGTGCCGCCGCTTGGTCGGGAGCGGCTTCTGTCTGCGTGGCAGTCCCGCCTTCGTCAGCCGTTGTTTGCGCCGCGGCTTCTTGCCCCTCGGCTTGCCCGGCAGGTGCCGCCGCTTGCGTGCCGGCTTCCTGTTGTGTCTGCTCTCCTGTTGGAGCGCCGGCAGGCGGAACAGCCACGGGCAAGAGGGAATCTTGGGGAAGCGGCTTGTTGGAGAGGGTGTCTATCATCGTGCGCCTGCGGTACACCGTATCGGGCGTGACCAACTTCTGGGAAACGGGCGCGGCCTTCTTGGAAAGGGCGTGTCCTTTACCGGGATTGCCGCCGGCGGCCGCGCCTGTTTCTGTAGAGAGCGAGTCAGTGGCCGTGGCAAGGGAATCGGGCTCTTGCGGCGGGGCGGCCGTCTCTTCTTCTTCAAAGTAGAAGGTGCCTTCCACCCGGTGCAGCGTGTAGTTGGTCATCTGCTGGTTCGACTCGAAGCCCACGGCGAATATGATGCGGTCGGGCTGCTCGATGCGTATGCGCTCGTCGGAATAGACACGTTCCCTGCGCTGGTCCCAATACAACAGATCGGTATCGAATTTCTCGCCCTGCACGTTCTGGATATGGACGTTGCTTATCAGCTTCCACAATTCGGTCTTGTCGTAGTAATAGGCGGTGTCGGCCTTGATGCTGGCCTCTATGTGGAACAGAGAATCGAACTTCTCCAAGTAGATGCCCTTCTCGAACGCCCAGTATGAGGGTGTCTTGCGGTCGAAGACCAACCACTGGGCCGTGTTGATGCGGTAACGGGTAATGCCGGAATCGGAGATGAGGGTGGTCACACCGCGCGTGTCGAGCACAGGCAGCGAGTCGCGTTCGGTAATGGCGTTGCCCAAATCCATCTTCCTGCCGGAACAAGCGGAAAATAAAAGAAGCATAACCACCGCTACGGTGGTTATGCTTGTATATGTATGGCCTGCTACAGCTACCTGTCGTAACCGCATGGACTATTTAACGTATGGTCGTGGACTCGCCTATCCAACCGCCGATGGTGATATGGTCGCCCGACTTGTAACCCAACATGAAGAGGTCTTTAGCCTGCGGCACATGGGCTGAATAGGTCTTGATGAGATCGTTCACCCGGTCGGTGGTGCTGGGGTCGATGGTCTTTGCCTTCTGCAGCTTGTCCAATACAACGTAATAGGTGCAACGGTTCAATGCCGGCTCATCGCTCCAGTTGGGGTTGGCTCCGTACATCTGTGCCAGCAGAATATAAGGCTCGCCGTAGTTCTCGTTGAAAGAGGCCGACTTCAAGCAATAGGTGCGGGCTTGTGACAATTTCTTGGCCTGCCACAAAGCCGCTGCGGTGGCGTAGGCCATCTCCGCTTTCTTGGAGTTGTCGCTCTCCATGCCCAACGCCTCTTCAAAGTACTTGATGGAGGTGTCGTAATCGCCTTTCTTGTAATACATGTAGGCTACACCCACGGCGGCGTCGGCGCTGGGGTTGATTTGATACAGGTAATCGGAAGCGGCGAAATAGGCATCGCTCTCGTTACACTTCATCAACCTGAGCACGGTCAAAGCCTTCTTCAAGAAAGCCGAATCGGTCTTGTTCTCTTCTACACGGGGACCGTAGATTTCCTGCAGGGACTCGCAATCGGCCACGCCGCTGTTGATGAACATGGCTACCAAGTTGTCCTTGATGGTGACAAGGGCCTCTTTCTTGGCTTCGTTGGTCTCGG